>CAYUNO010000164.1:0-5541 GCA_964446075.1 uncultured Flavobacteriaceae bacterium
ATGCAATCTTGGCGATGTATCACGATCAAGGGTTGATTCCATTTAAAACGTTTGCTTTCCATGATGGCGTGAATGTTACCGTGGGTTTGCCAATTGTAAGAACATCCCCTGATCATGGGACAGCGTATGACATTGCAGGCAAAGGAGTTGCCGAATGCATCAGCTTCCGATCTGCTGTGTATGAGGCAGTGCATTTGGTGCGCAATAAGCGACAAATTGAAGTGGATTACTCAAATCAATTGCCCTACAGCGAATTGAGAAGAGAGCGTTTCCGTATCGATTTTTAATTATCTACCTGTTAATTGTACAGTAAGCCAACGCATTACACCGGCTTGTACTTCCAACGCCAAGGTTTCATCCAGCGTGAAATATTCGGAGATTTCGCCGGTTTGGGTGTGTTGAAATAAGTGGTTTAATCCGCCAAACTCCAACAAACTAACGTATTTTCCTTGTTTGGTCATTTCGTTTACTAACGCTTTGGTGGCTTTGGGATTAATTTGGATATCCTTGCCTCCTTGCACCATTAATAAGGCGGGGGAACAGGCCATAAATTCGGGTTTTGGATCGTAATGCAGGTAATATTGAATCCAAGGAATTTGGTAGGCTTCGCCTACTTGAGTGGCCAATAACGTGCTAATGTCTTTCTTGTCGGAATTAGGCAAATCGTATTTTTTCAAATAAGAAATAGCTTGTTTATACTGATTGGATTCTGCTTTTAATAACGTGTCTTTTACAAATTTTTTGGCCGATGAAGTTGTTGTGTGGTATTTACTTG
This sequence comes from uncultured Flavobacteriaceae bacterium, assembly GCA_964446075.1. GTDB lineage: Bacteria > Bacteroidota > Bacteroidia > NS11-12g > UBA955 > JAGKXC01. The sequence continues at coordinate 776 of CAYUNO010000164.1, forward strand.
CTAATGCCATTCTTCGAGTAATTGCCGCTAATTCTGTTAGTGTTTTTTCATCGCTAGTATTTTTACGCCATATTGGCTGTAATTGAAACAGGGTAGTCTCTATACCACTGGTGGTCATACCAGCTAAAGAAATGACGCCGCGAATATTATTTACTTTAACGGCCGTTTTAAGCGCAACGTTGGCGCCTTCGGAATGCCCCATTAAAAAGATGAAGTTGGTATCGATTTCGGGTTGATTTTTCAACCATTGTATCGCTGCCAATGCATCTTCCACATAGGATTCTGTGGTTGTGGAGGCCAGGAATTCAGGTTGACCTTTGGATGCGCCAACACCTCTATCGTCTACACGCAATACCGCTACTCCGTTTCTACTCAAATAATCTGCCCAAACAGCAAACGGTTTATGATCGGCTATGGTTTCATCTCTATCCTGTGCACCGCTACCTGACAGTAAAAGAACAACCGGGTATTTTTTAATTCCATCGGTAATTTCTGTAATTATATCGCCGCGTTTTTCCCTCCGAATTACTGTTGGTTTAGACTCTACTGGCATAGTAGGTTTAAGTGCGGGGTTGGCAGTAATACATAGGTTCAATAAACTATCGTTAGGGATGGTAAGGGTTCCACCGAAGATTAATTTTCCGGAGGGATGCGAGAATTGAGCGTTTCTAGTAGCATAGCCATAGGGCGCTTTAGGGGTTTGATATCGAGTTAAATATTTTGCTGAACTCCATCGCAACGTGAAAGGGAAACTTCTACCACCTTGGGTCCATTGAGCCTCAATATTAAAACTGTCCTTACGAATACCAGTACATTTAGCACCAATTGCGTCAATTTCCCATAAGATATTTTTTCCATTGATTTCTGTTTTTGAAACAGCAATGCCACGAGCTCCCTGCATGGGTACATCCAAGGTGGATTTATAAAGGACTTCTTCCGTTTTACTATCCGATTTATCGGATTTACTTGGGTTGGATTTTTCTAAAACTTCTATGATCACTCCAATTTTACTGCCCATTACCGAAATATCGCCTTTCCAAAAACCCGTCCAGGAATACAATGGCTGACCAAACGATACGGAGCTTAATGCCGAAAATAGGAGAAATACTAACTGACGTAGTTTCATGCATCAAAATTAGCAGGTTAATTTGGCAATTTTAGCCTAATATCTGCCTTAATTTGTATTTTATACTTGTTGCATGAGCCAGGAATTTCATCCTTTGCCCCATTGGTTGTTGAAACATCCGCGTCACTTGTATTGGATTTATAGAGTACAACAATGGGTATTATTGAGGAATCATGCCATCGTGCCTGTTTTCAAGTCTTGGTTTAAGAAACAGACCCAACAAAACGAATCCGTTTCAATGGTGGATTTGGGGTGTGGTGAGGGGTTGTATTGTAATTTAGCCTTGGAGTATTTCAAAAATTCTAAATCAAAATCGGTGGGTGAAAATTTGCATTCATTGAATGTAAAACACGATAGAATTAATGGTTCAAGTATACTCGGTATCGATACCAACCAGCTTTGGATTGATTTTTTAAATAAACAGAGGCGCGCGCTGTTAGACGATGGTACCGTGCTCAACTTTAATTCGTTGGACTTAATTAAAAATCCAAAATACCTCCTAGAAAAACTTCCCAGTGTGAATTCCTTGGTGTCTATAAGTATGTTGCAATATATGCCGAATCCGATCAGCGAATTACGAATTTGGTTAGAGTCATTACCGGAGAAGGCAGAGGTCTTCATCTACTTTCCCATCGATCATCATCAATATACTCCGTGGTATTCCTATTTGTTCAGTAAATCCAATAATTACGAGCAAACGTTTAATCGAAGTAAACCAATCGGCAAATCGGTATTTACCCAATTTATTGAAGAAGTTCGTGGACAAGGAACGGTGGAAGTGGTGCATTGTACCTACCACTACCATGCATTCGCAGCGATAGGTCATGAACAGTTTAGTTTTGCATTGATGTTATGGCAAAATAGTAGGCATTGGAGTTTGCTTCCAATTCGATTTTTATCAGGAATCATGTTATTCCCAGCTTGGTTATTGAGTCTTTTAGGTTATTACTTGGATCGATTACTGCCTGTGGGCTCGCCCAACTCCGTGCTTTGTATTTTGAAAAAAAATGCTTATATTAAAGAGTAACTGACTCCGTGTTTAGCTGGTAAAACATCCGTAAATCCCTCGTTAAGTAAGTGTGCCTTAAAACTCTGCATACTTTCGGCATCGCCATGTACTAAGAATAAACGTTTAACGGTGGAGGGGACTTGGCATTTTAGGTAATCGATCATTTCTCTTCGATCGGCATGTGCACTGAAATTATCCAATCGATGTACTTCGGCATTTACCTTGAATACATCGCCAAAAATCTTCACTTCTTCCTCGCCCGCCATTAATCTACCCGCCAAGCTGAATGGAGTTGCATACCCCACCAATAGAATCGCATTGCGTGCATCTTCAATACTGTTGGCAATGTGGTGCTTCACTCGACCTGCTTCGGCCATTCCGCTAGCTGAAATGATGATGCAAGGCTCTTCGGAATTATTGATTGCCTTAGAATCTTCTACTTTAGAAATGTATCGTAAATTAGGAAAAGAAAAAGGATCTCCATCGCGAGTTATATATTCCAGGATTTGTGGGTTGTATGATTCTCGATGCAGAGCCATCACTTGGGTGGCTTTCACACTTAAGGGGCTATCTACATAAACTGGGATGGATGGTAACAGCTTTTCGTGAGCTAACTGATCCAATAAATATACAATTTCTTGGGTTCGATCGATGGAAAATGCAGGGATAATGATTTTTCCTCGTTTATCAACGCAAATACGCTGAATTAAATGCAGTAATTCGGCTTTCGCATCTTTGGACGGTGCATGCAATCGATCTCCGTAGGTACTTTCACAGATGATATAATCACTGGCGGGAAATGGGAATGGCCCTTCCAATATTTGATCGTTGGCCCTACCAATGTCACCGGTGTAGGTTAAGGTTGTTTTTTCTCCGTTGGCTAATGTGAATTCAAAATGCAAACACGAACTGCCCAAAATATGGGCGTTGGGAACCATGAATAATTTAGTGCTGCTATCAATTTCTATCCAAACTTCGTCCTTTACCGTTTGGAAAAGTTTCATTGTCTTTAGTACATCAGCATCATCGTACAGGGGATCAATATTTTCTAATCCTTTGTTCGCTCTGCGTTTGTTTACAAAGCGCAAATCCGCTTGTTGAATATGTGCGGAATCTTGCAACATCAAATCGCATAAGTCCCTTGTGGGAGGATTGCAAATAATATCACCAGAAAATCCTTCACGAACCAACCGCGGAAGTAAGCCCGTGTGGTCGATATGAGCATGAGATAAAATTACTTTATCGATAATTCTTGGGTCGAATCCAAAATGTCGATTTAACTCTTGTCCTTCAGGTCCCTCGCCTTGAACCAATCCGCAATCCAAAAGCAATTGAGTGCCTTCGGGGGTTACAATTAAATGTTTACTTCCAGTAACTCTACCCGCAGCGCCATAGGCGGTAAAGGAGGGGATATTCATAGACATACCACAAAAATACTACCCATTGGGCAGTAGGCCATTAAAAACTTAAACTGTAACTGGCCTTTATTCCAAAATTTCGAGGATCTTCAGGCGCTCTGTAGGTCATACGCCAAATGAAATCCACCCGGATGCACTTAAAAATATTTTCTAATCCAACACCCAATTCCCAGTAGGGGACTTTGTACGAGAAGCTTTTAAATTCTGAAATATCAGCTACTTGATAGCGTGTAGGTATAATATCTCGATTGGCTTGACTCAATGTGCCATAAATAGCCTTGCTGGTTACTATTTCTCGCAATTTGAATTTATTTAACAACGGAACTCGATTGAAAATATAGCCGTTAAAATGGTGTTCAAATCCCAATTGCACACTTTGATCAGAGATAAATTCAAAATTCCGCATTTGGTTGTAAGCCTTTTGATTGTACATAAAGCTCTGATTTCCAACATACACAGACAGCAGTGGATAGGGTAGTGTCCCCCACACTTTGGCTAAGTCAGCGGAATAAATCGTCCTTCCTAACATGCTCCATACTTTCGTGTAAGAATAAGAAAGCACAACCTTATCATATTCAAATTGCGAACCAACCAATTCCTTAATTCCTTTTTGATACAGTAATTGATATCTGGGGCCTGGTGCACTGAATGTCATTAAACTCAAATCGGATTTGATGGAATAGCTCCGGGGTTCATACACAAACGTAAAGCTTGCACTGGCATTGGTCATTTCCGTGGAAATTGAATTGAGATCGGTTACATTCTCATACCAGGCAAATTTGAAGTCGCTTACTTTAGGGAAATCATAATGAGCATGATATAAACTAGTAGAAACGCGCATTCCCGGACGCAAATCTATACCATAGGTAATCCTCGATTGGGTGGTGAAATTCAGAAATTTTGATCCAAATAAATTAAATGCGGTAAACAAGCTGCTACCATATAAGTCGTTGTCTGTAATACCAATTAACTCAACATCTCTACGATGCATTAGCGTTAACTTACTCCAATTTTTCACGTTGAAATAAATATCTGAATTAAAACCGTATTTCCATTTTTTGTCGGCAAATCCATAAGCAATAAACCCAGTGGTAACGGAGTTTTTACTAATGGCAGGGGTGGTTCTGAAACCCATTTTTAATCGGGCGCCTTCCAATAAATTCCATGAGGCCAGGGTGTAATAAGGCCCGTAATCGAGTATTCCAAACCGCTG
>CAYUNO010000165.1:0-5520 GCA_964446075.1 uncultured Flavobacteriaceae bacterium
GTGGTTTTGAACTAATATCGTAAACAACGCGATTAATCCCGCGTACTCTATTTATGATGGTATTACTAATTGTTGCTAATATGTCGTATGGTATGTGAACCCAATCCGCGGTCATTCCGTCTGTACTACTTACAGCGCGTAAAGCTACAACTTGCTCGTAAGTGCGCTCATCACCCATAACACCTACACTTTGAATAGGTAATAAAATAGCGCCCGCTTGCCAAATGTTATTGTACCAGCCGGTTTCTTTTAAAATATCCATGTAAATAGCATCGGCCTCTTGAAGTAATCGCACTTTATTCGGGGTAATGTCGCCTAAAATCCTAATGCCTAATCCAGGTCCAGGGAACGGATGTCGATGTAAAATTTCGTGCGGTAAACCCATGGCATCGCCAACACGTCTAACCTCATCTTTGAATAAGCTACGCAAGGGCTCGATAACTTTTAGATGCATGTCTTCCGGCAGGCCACCCACATTGTGATGACTTTTAATGGTAGCCGATGGTCCTTTAACACTCACACTTTCAATAACATCTGGGTAAATTGTTCCTTGTGCTAACCATTTTGCATTACTGATTTTTTTGCTTTCTTCTTGGAATACCTCAACAAAGACTCTTCCAATCGCTTTGCGTTTTTGTTCAGGATCCGTAATTCCGGCAAGTGCGTCGTAAAATTGCTGACTAGCATCTACTGCAATCACGTTTAAATTCAATTGTTCGTATGCTGCTTGTACCGATTCAAATTCATTTTTACGCAATAGTCCGTTATTGATGAATATACAGTGCAGTTGTTTGCCGATAGCCTTATGCAACAACAAAGCAGCTACCGATGAATCTACGCCGCCAGATAATCCTAAAATAACTTGATCTTCGCCTACCGTCTTTTTGATGTTTTCTACGGTATCATCGATGAAATGGCCTGGAGTCCAATCACCGCTGCAACCGCACATTCCGTAAGCAAAATTCTTTAACAAAGCGGTTCCTTCTGTACTGTGATAAACTTCAGGGTGAAATTGAATTCCATAGGTAGGAACTGAACTATCTAATTGAAATGCAGCCACAGGAATGCTATCTGTTTTAGCAATAACCTTTGCATTTTTTGGCAACTCCATAATGGTGTCACCATGACTCATCCAAACCTGACTTTCCATGCTTAATCCTGAAAACAAGGGTGAATTTGCATCCATTATCTGCATTTGGGCTCTGCCATATTCCCGATGATCACTCTTGCTAACTAATCCGCCATTGATTTTCGCCATGTATTGGGCTCCATAACAAACCCCCAAAACAGGCCCTATTGATTGTAAGGCTATTAAATCCACTTCTGGCGCACCAACTTCATTCACGGAACAAGGACTTCCACTTAAAATAATACCCTTAACATCGGGTCCAATTTGTGGTATATGATTGTAAGGATGAATCTCGCAGTATACGAAAATCTCACGCAGCCTTCTAGCTATTAACTGAGTATATTGTGAGCCAAAATCAAGAATTAGAATTTTTTCAGTCATTTACTGATGCAAATTTAAGGTAAAACCTCCACTTGCAGTACTTGTTTTATTAGTGAAAAAGCGGCATTAGCTGTTCTATGAATAATCTGTTCCCGGTTTCCAATCATTCGGAATTTTTTAACTAAGACATCGTTATTAAAATAAACACCAACATATACCAATCCCACCGGCTTCTCTTTTGTACCCCCACCAGGACCAGCAATTCCCGTTGTTGAAATACCTAAAGTAACTCCCATTTTACGGCAGATACCCTTTGCCATTTCCTCAGCCACAATTTCACTAACCGCACCGTTGGCGTTTATACTGTTTTCTTGTACTCCCAATTCTCTTATTTTAATTTCGTTCGAATAAGAGACCATTGAGCCGGGAAATACAGAGGAAATTCCGGGCTCCTGCATCAATTTATGCGCAATAAAACCACCAGTACAACTTTCTGCGGTTGAAAAGGAAATGGAATTGTTAATTAAATACTTTGATAATGCTTGAGCTGGCTCTTGATCACCCAAACAAAATACATCAGAACCCAATTCCTTTAATAAATCATCAAAATACTGGTTGAATGTAATTTCAGACAAAGTAGAATCTACTCTAGTTAAACGCAATTTAACTGTATTAAATGTAGGTAGGTAAGCTAATTTAATGCCCTCGGGTAGCGATAATTCAAAGGATTCTAATCGCTTTGAAAGCAAACTTTCGGCAATCATAACGGTTACCAAAGTTCTATGCAAAACTGTAGGTAATTGAAATACATTCAATAGTTTAGGTAACAAGGATTCTTCGGTGATTGTGTACACTTCATTTGGAACACCGGGCATAGAAATTACCACTCCATGCTCATTTTCAAACCACATTCCTGGCGCGGTGCCAACTCGATTGAACAAGGTTTCAGATGCTTCCGGTAATTGTGCCTGAATGATGTTGGTTTCCAATAATTTCCTTCCCCGTTCAGCAAATATGTCTTCCAAATGCCTAATTACGGTTTCGTCTGTTCTGTATCCACATTGGAAATACTTGCACAAAGTATGTTTGGTGATATCGTCTTTTGTTGGACCCAACCCCCCAGTGATAATTACAACATTCGCTCTAGATTGTGCTAATGATAATGCGGATAGAATATCTTGTTCATTATCAGAAAGAGTTGACTTATAATTGATTGTAAAGCCATGTTCTCCCAGTTTTTTACCTAACCAAGCACTATTGGTATCAATAGTTTGACCTAAAAGCAACTCATCACCAATGGTAATTATTTCTGTTTTTATAGTTTTGTTTAACATGGCGTTACAAAAATACTTCGGGCATTCTATGGTTGTTCAGGTTGGAAAATTAAATTTTACTCCGATTTTTGCCTAGCTTTTTAATGCGAGAATCGGTAGCCTGTCGCATTTATGAAGAAAGTTTGTGAATTATACTAATTAAGAGTTTTATCATGTCTTCTCAATCAATCATAATTTATACCGATGGTGCAGCCTTGGGAAATCCTGGGCCAGGAGGATATGGAGCTGTTTTAATGTTTGGTCCTCATCGCAAAGAAATTTCGGCAGGATTCAGATTGACAACCAACAACAGAATGGAATTATTGGCAGTAATTGAAGCGCTGCGAAGTATTAAGGTGGCTGGATTTGCTGTTGAGATTTTTACAGATAGTAAATATGTCTGCGATGCAATAGAAAAACGCTGGATATTTGGTTGGAAAGCAAAAGGATGGAAAAATGTGAAAAATGTAGATCTATGGCTTCAGTTTTTACCTTTATACGAACAATTCAAACCAAAATTTCATTGGGTAAAAGGTCATGCCGGAATTTTGGAAAATGAGCGCTGTGATTTTCTTGCTACATCCGCGGCACAAGCTTCTCCAACCGATACAGACCTTGAATACGAAGCGTTAAAAAATGGCAATCAGTTATTGTGATTTATTATATAACTCATATTCTATTGATAATCAACGCTATAGCTTTTTATAAGGTCTTTTGCCGCAGATAATGCGGATTCTGAAGGGTTATTTCCACTTAGAATCGTGGCAATCTCTTTCTCTCTTTCCTCCATTGATAAGTATCTAGCTTTAGTTTCGGAAAAATTATCGATATGCGATTTAAATACAAACAGTTGATTTTCACCGGCGGCTGCCACTTGAGGTAAATGGGTGATGGCTATAACCTGTTGGTTTTTTCCTTGTTTTCTCAATAACTCTCCAATTCTAGTTGCGACTTGACCACTTACTCCGGTATCTGCTTCATCATAAATTAACGTAGGAAGTGATTTTTTCTCCGCGATTAAATTTCTAATGCAAAAATTAATTCTTGAAATTTCACCACCAGAAGCAGCTTTGCTTAATTCTAACACTGGAGAACCAAGATTTGCTGAAAATAGAAAAACCAAAGAATCCAACCCTGTGCTGCTCAATTCTGTTCTGTTCAATTGCAAATCAATTTGAACATATGGCATTTCTAACGAATTTAAATCTTCTTTGATTCTCTGTGCAAATTCTTGTAAAACTGTTTGTCGCTTGTCGCTGAGTTGTTTGGCTAATTGATCTCTCTCTGTGGCTATTTCATTTAAATCTTCGGATAATTTTAATATTGAATTTTCTAAGGACTGAGTTGTATTTTCTGTTTTCTCTAATTCGTTGGCAATGTCTATCAACTCTTGAGAACTATTAACTCTGTGTTTCTTCAATAAAAGTTGTAGTTTGCTAAATCGATCTTCTAAGAGTTGCAGTCGTTCTGGATTGGGGTTGGTTTTTGATCCAGCAGTTTCAAAATCCCGAGATAATTCTTTGGTCTCAGTTAAAAGGGTCTCAATACGTTGGTTTAGTTGTGAAAATTCGTCTGAAATAGTAGCAATGCCCTTGGTGTTTTGCTTAATTTCAGACAGCATTCCATATATGGATTGTTCTGAATCTGTAAGTATAAATCCGGCTTTATCGCAAATGGTGACTACATCCTCTGCCGAATTCAATAACTTTATTTCTGTTTCAAGTTTGGACTCTTCGTCGATTTCGGGTTTAAATTGAGTGATTTCGTCTAGCAAGAATTGTTTAAATTCTCTCTCTTGAATAAGTTGGTTGAGTTCTTCTTGCAACTGACGAATTGATTTGTCAGTTTGTAAAAATCGTTTGTGTGTAGTTTGATATTTTTTAAGGTTTTCTACATTGTCACAATAAATATCAACTGCATTTAATTGTTCGGATGGCTTTGTAATTGTTAATGAACTGTGTTGCGAATGAATTTCAATTAAATAACTACCTAAAGTTTTCAAATCACTCACCTGTACAGGTGAATCGTTTATAAAGGCTCTTGATTTGCCTGTAGGTAGCCATTCTCTGCGGATTACTGTATTGGAGTCATATTCCCAATTGTATTCTGAAAAAACTTCCTCCAACTTTAATCTTGCTATTTCAAATTCACCTTCAATGACACATTTGTTTTCATTGTTAGGGATGGCACTTAAATCGGCACGTTCACCCAATAATAATCCCAATGCTCCTAATAAAACACTCTTACCTGCACCCGTTTCTCCTGTAACACTCGTATATCCTTGGAAAAATTTAATTTCCGTTTCCTTAATCAGTGCATAGTTCTTTATTAGAAGTTTCTGAAGCATAGAATTAGCGAGTAATAATATTATTTAAAGTCCAAAGATTATCCTCAATGTCCTTTTTACGTTCAATGGCCTCTTTAAAAGGAGTAAAAACTATGTCTTTACTGATTATTCCAACGGCTTCATTGCGATGACCCTCGAGTAATGCTTTTACAGCGTGTGCTCCCAATCGTGATGCTAATATTCTGTCATTAGATGTGGGCTTACCGCCTCGTTGAATGTGTCCTAATACCGTTACTCTGCAATCTGTTTCCGGGTGATGTTCTTGGAAACGTTTTGCAATTTCATAAGCATGCCCTTCTTGTTCTCCTTCGGCCACCACAAAAATTGAAAATTCTTTTTTTCGCCCTTTGTTTTCATACAAAGCAACAATATCCTCCAATTCGTGTTCTCTCTCTGGTACAAAAATACCC
>CAYUNO010000166.1:0-5422 GCA_964446075.1 uncultured Flavobacteriaceae bacterium
CTTTAACTCTTGACGAGTCTTAATGTAGAAATTCATCAATAATTGGAAATATTCTTGGGCATTTCCTGACTTTTCTACTGCTTCCCTAACTGTCTTTTCTGCAGTTATGGTATCCCCATTTTGCAAATAGTTATTCGATAAAGCCTCAATCAAACTGGGTGAAGTATTTCCTTTTGCTACCAAACCTTGGATGACCTGCATGCCAGCATTTTTATCTTTATTATTAAGTGCGCAATAAACTAATCGATCAACTATAAATGATCTTTCAATTTTATTATTTCTTAATAAACTAATTGTGGCAGTATCCAGATTATCGTACAATGGCAATAAAAGCTGATAATAATTGCCAATAGTATTGAAATCCTTACTTTCCCACAATTCACCAGACTCATTCAAAACGGCGATGAAACTTTTTCCCATTTCACCTTTAGCGGTTTCAACAATTTCTCCTTTTTTAGGAGCTGCGCTATTAATGAATTGCAGCATGGCGTCACCCGATGTATACCCTGCCTTTGCTGCGTATGGTTTCAATACTTCCTGATTGCGGTTTTCGTACAATCTGCTGTATACCATACTCTTAATTACAAACATTTTTGGCAACTGAGCAGTTTTTGGATTAACAGCAGCCTTGTCTATCTGTTCTTTAGCACTAATTAATTCATCCAAAGAGTTGCTAAAAAGTGAATACTCAGCCGAATTTACAGCCTGCATTTGAGCGGAAGCGCTTCCAATAATTCCTACTGCAAAAGCCAATCCTAAGGTTATTTTACCCAATTTTCTCATATTATTCATTGGTTTCATTTGTGTTTTCCGATTCAGTATTTTCCGTTGCTTCATCCACAATGATATCATCCTCAGTTACAACCTCTTCTTCCTCCTCTTCTCTTGGAGTTTTGGCTAATCCTGCAATTGAATCTTTTTCCTTAAGGTTAATAAGTCGAACTCCCTGTGTTGCTCTACCCATTATTCTTAACTTATCGATTGCAGTTCTAATGGTCATCCCGCTTTTGCAAATGATCATCAGGCCGTCCTCTTCAGTAACCGATAAAATACCTACCAAATTCCCCGTTTTTTCAGTTATTGAAATGGTTTTTACACCTTTTCCGCCCCTACCTGTGATTCTATAATCATCCACATCGGTGCGTTTTCCATAACCTTTTTCGCTTAGAACAAGAATTGTGGTGTCACTTGATGAAGGATTTACACAAACCATGCCAATAACTTCATCTTCATCGGATTCTAGGGTAACTCCTTTTACACCGGCTGCAGTTCTACCCATTGGTCTTACTGTTTTTTCCGGGAAACGAATGGCTTTACCCAGTTTTTTAGCAATTAATACTTCACTTTGACCGTCTGTTAAACAAGCTTGAAGTAATTCATCACCGTCCCTAACAGTAATTGCATTGATACCATTTGCACGCGGTCTTGAATAAGCTTCTAAGGAAGTTTTCTTCACTATACCGCGTTTAGTAACCATAATGATGGAATTATTATTTAGATAATCTTCATCCTTCAAGTTCTTAACATTTAAATATGCCTTTACTTTATCATCCGATGGTAAGTTGATTAAGTTTTGAATAGGTCTGCCTTTGGTGTTTTTCCCACCTTCAGGAATTTCATACACTTTCAGCCAGAAACACCTTCCTTGCTCGGTGAACAACAACAAATAATTGTGCGCAGTAGCGACAAATAAATGCTCAACGAAATCCTCATCCCTATGTGCAACTCCACGTAGACCCTTTCCTCCTCTATTTTGTTCTTTGTATTCCGCAAGGGCAGTTCTCTTTATATAGCCCATATGCGATATAGTTATAACTACATCTTCATCAGGAATTAAATCTTCGATATTAATTTCTTCAGCATTAAAAACAATATCCGTTCTTCGTTTATCGCCATACTTTTCTTTAACTTCATTTACTTCAGATTTGATAATCTCCATGCGTAAATCTTCGCTGGCCAGAATCGATTCTAAGTATTGAATTTCTTTAAGTACTTCTTGATATTCTTCTCGAATTTTTTCAATCTCCAGACCGGTTAGACGCTGTAAACGCATATCCAAAATGGCTTTCGATTGAATCTCGCTTAATCCGAAATTACTCATTAATCCTTCTCGAGCTTCATCTGGATTTTTACTATTTCTGATTAAGGCAATTACTGCGTCTAAATTATCTAGTGCGATAATTAATCCTTCTAAAATATGTATGCGCTTTCTAGCTTCTTCCAATAAATATTGAGTTCTGCGCAATACAATTTCATGCCTATGTTCAACATAATAATGAATCATGTCCTTGAGATTTAACATCTCAGGCTTTCCTTTTACCAGAGCAATATTGTTAACAGAAAAACTGCTTTGAAGCGGAGTATATTTATATAATTGATTTAAAACGATGTTGGCAATGGCATCACGTTTTAATTCAAAAACAATGCGCATTCCTTGTCTACCACTTTCATCTCGCACTGCCGAAATACCTTCAATTACCTTTTCGTTAATTAAATCAACAGCCTTCAATATGATTTGTGGTGGAGAAACTTGATAAGGAACCTGAGTAATGATAATCATTTCCTTCCCGGTTTTTGTTATCTCTATCTCTGCCTTGCCGCGCATCACTACCCTGCCTCTTCCTGTTTCAAACGCATCTCTAATTCCTTCTACACCATAAATAATACCTCCTGTAGGAAAATCTGGACCCTTAACGTGCTGCATTAACTCAGCTGTGGTAATATCTTTATTTTCAATATAGGCAACAATACCATCGCAAACTTCCGATAGATTGTGTGGAGCCATGTTAGTTGCCATACCCACAGCAATTCCAGATGCTCCATTTACCAATAAATTTGGAATTTTTGCTGGCATCACCGTAGGCTCTTCTAAACTTTCGTCAAAGTTTGGCCTAAAGTCTACGGTATCCTTATCGATATCTACCATCATTTCTTCAGCAATTCTTCTAAGTCTTGCTTCCGTGTATCGCATGGCAGCCGGTGGATCACCGTCAATAGAACCATAGTTACCCTGTCCATCTACAAAAGGATATCTCAAACTCCAATCTTGGGCCATTCGAACCATAGTATCGTAAACACTGCTGTCTCCGTGTGGGTGATATTTACCTAAGACTTCCCCTACGATACGAGCTGATTTTTTGTATGGCCTACTTGCACCAAGTCCTAATTCAACCATCCCATACAATACCCGTCTGTGAACAGGCTTTAAACCATCTCTAACATCAGGTAATGCTCTCGATACAATTACTGACATCGAATAATCGATGTAAGCGGTTTTCATTTCATCCTCAATATTTATTGAGATAATTCTACCAGTATTTAAATTTTCGTTTAGTTCTTCCATGCACTAAATCTTATAGATTTACAAATTAAGGGTTTTAAGCATAAAAACCGTTGAAATAATGGGCTATGTTGCCCACAAATTGTTTACATTTTAACATAAAAAAAGGGCTGCAAACAATCGTTTGCAACCCCATTGAAAATCAGTGTTTTACCAAATATTTATTTACCAGGATTTGGGGATAAATGAGGTTGAGTATACGGTTTGGTAGAGTTTGTTGTTGATTTAGTTGGAAGTTTTGTACTTCCTGCCTTCAAATATTTAATTTTACCGCTTCCGTCTTTACCTAGAACTTGCATTTTACCCATTCCTAAAGCCTCAAGTTTTGGTTGTATTACCTCCAAATCTCCAGCAGCCAAAACCATTAATTGGTCTGTCTTAAACTGAGTAGATGCCAATTCGTTTAATTCCTTTAATGTTATATCCTGAATAATTTTAGTTCTTTCATTTGCTACTTTCTCATCCAATCCCCTATTTGCTAAATTGGCCAAATAACCAGCTTTCTGACCTATGGATTCATAACCCAAAGCTTCAGATGCCAATAATGCACTTTTGGTGAACTTAAATTCATCTTCCGACATTCCATTGTTTTTATATTTCAACACATGATCGATCACGTCAATTACAGCACTGTCGGTAGCACGTTTTAAAACGCCTGCACTGATGGAATAATAACCATCTAAATTCTTGTATGCAGGAGCAAAACCGCCGCGAATACCGTAGGTCCAACCTTTTTCTTCACGAATATCCAAATTTAATCTAGAGTTAAAATTACCCGCTAAGGCAAAATTCATGATGCTACTTTTGAAAAAGTTTCCGGTGGCATCATAAGGCATTGATTTAAATCCAATATAAAGATCGGTTTGGTCTGCATCCGGATAATCAACACCAAAGAGCTGAGGAGTTTGAACAGATGGAGCAATTTGTGGTAATACAGGCTTTATGGATTCATTCGATTTCCAAGTTTCTAAGAAAGCAAATTTCTCTTTAAATTGTTGTTGGGTAAATGGTCCAATTGCAATTACCTTGGTTAAATTCGGTACATAATTATTGTAATACTTTTTGCAGATATCTAGACTAATTTTATCGTAATCAGACTCCGTTTCCGTTCTTCCAAATACATTTTCACCAAATACTACTTTTCTCCAAGCATTATTTGCTCCGGCAGAACGATTTCTCAGTGAGTTTTGAGCATCCTGTTTAACACGTTTTTTATGCTTTTTAAATTCAGATTCATCCCATCGAGGTTTGAACAACATTTCTTGCAACAAGGTGATTGTAGCATCTAACTTATCGGCTTCACAGCTCAATGTAATATTTGTAGAGGTATTGCCACCATTGAAACTCACATTACTCCCTAATTTTTCAAATTCTTTCTCTAATTCTGCAGGTGTTTTTGTTGCTGTACCAAAATTCATCATATCAGCCGTCATTTCAGCAGATCCAAAAGGAAAATTCTTACCATCTTCTAACAATTGACCACCCTCAATTCCAATTGAAACTATAACTCGAGGAGTTTCGTTAAAATAGGTAGACCATAACTCCAAACCATTGGATAACTTTTGCTTCTCAATTACAGGAATGGTGGTGTTTTTAAATTCCTTTACTTCTGGTCTTTTTGTGCGATCAAAATTGTCTGTTACAGCTCGAACTTTCAAACTATTATATTCTGCTTCTACCAATTTACCTGCTTTGAAATCCGCATTGGGGTTAACGCTAACATATTTTCTAGCAGGAGCATTTTCATCTTCAGTCTCTTCTTTTTGCTCCGGTATAATAATCACAGTTGAGGAATTTTTACCTTTTATATAATTGTTGTAAACACGCATAATGTCAGCCTTGCTCACATTGTTGTATCGGTCATATTCGTCCTGCAAATTGATGGACTTTCCTGAAGCATTTTTTGCGTCCAGATACCAGAAATTACTGATTAAATTAGCTTTGTTACTAACATCTTCTAAACCGCTTGAGAAGCCTCCTAGTATATTGGACTTTGCACGTGCTAAGTCGTCATCCGAAAATCCAATAATTCCAAACGAATCAATTGCTTGATTCAACATTTTTTGCAATTGAGGAACGTCG
>CAYUNO010000167.1:0-5419 GCA_964446075.1 uncultured Flavobacteriaceae bacterium
GTTTTGAACCTAGAAGAAGATAACGTTGGTGCGGTATTGATGGGAAGTAGCTCAGAAATTAAAGAAGGTGATAAAGTAAAACGCACAGGTAAAATTGCATCGATCAAAGCCGGTCACGGTTTATTGGGTCGTGTAATCAATGCCTTGGGTGAACCGGTAGACGGTAAAGGTCCAATTAGTGGAGATCTTTTCGAAATGCCTTTGGAGCGTAAAGCCCCCGGGGTATTGTATCGTGAACCAGTTAAAGAACCCTTACAGACTGGTATCAAAGCAATTGATGCGATGATTCCTATTGGTAGAGGTCAGCGTGAGTTGATTATTGGTGACCGTCAAACTGGAAAAACTGCTATTGCTATCGATACTATTATCAATCAGAAGGAATTTTACGAAAAAGGAGAACCCGTTTTTTGTATTTATGTAGCTTGTGGTCAGAAGGAATCTACCGTTAAACAGGTAGTGAACTCTTTGGAAGAGCATGGCGCTATGGCATACACAGTAGTTGTAACTGCTCCTGCTTCTGCTCCTGCACCTTTGCAATTCTTTGCTCCGATGGCAGGTTGCGCAGTTGGAGAGTACTTCCGTGATTTAGGTTTACCTGCATTGGTTGTTTATGACGATTTGTCTAAGCAAGCGGTAGCTTACCGTGAAGTATCGTTGTTACTTCGTCGTCCTCCAGGGCGTGAAGCGTATCCTGGTGACGTTTTCTATTTGCACAGCCGTTTGTTAGAACGTGCTTGTAAATTGAATGCTTCCGATGACATTACTGGTAATATGAACGATTTGCCAGAGAGCTTGAAGGGTAAAGTTAAAGGTGGTGGATCATTAACTGCATTGCCAATCATCGAAACACAAGCAGGTGACGTTTCTGCATATATTCCAACCAACGTAATTTCGATTACTGATGGACAGATTTTCCTTGAGTCTAACTTGTTTAACTCTGGTGTTCGTCCAGCAATTAACGTAGGTATTTCGGTATCACGTGTAGGAGGTAATGCACAGATTAAATCCATGAAGAAAGTGGCTGGTACCTTGAAATTAGACCAAGCTCAGTATCGTGAATTAGAAGCATTTGCAAAATTCGGTTCCGATTTGGATGCTGCAACGAAATCTGTACTTGAGAAGGGTTCACGTAACGTGGAAATCTTGAAGCAAGGCCAGTTTAGCCCAGTATCTGTTGAAAAACAGGTTGCGATTATTGCTTTGGGTACTGCCAATGCATTGCGTTCAGTTCCAGTTGAAAAAATCCGTGAGTTTGAGGTTTCCTACCTTGAATATTTGGAGAACAAACATAAAGATACCTTAGAAGCTGTTCGTAAAGGCAATATAGACGATGAAGTTCGTAAAGTATTGACCGAAGCTGGTAAGGAAATCGCAAAGAACTACGCTTAATCCCCGTTGTAATTCATGCCAAGTCAAAAAGAGATACGAGCCCGAATTTCCTCAACCATCAGCACACAGCAGATCACAAAGGCGATGAAGTTGGTGAGTGCAACCAAGTTGCGCAAAGCTTCAGAAGCCATTACTAGAATGCGTCCGTATGCGTTGAAATTGCAAGGAATTATGGGTAATTTGCAGGAGAGCACCGACGATCCTCGCTTGGCTGCATTTTTTGAAAGCAGAGAACCCAAGAAAATAGCAGTTTTCGTAGTGACCAGTGATAGAGGTCTATGCGGAGCTTTCAACGCGAATGTAGTGAAGAAAGTTCGTGCTATGATTCAAGGAGAATACGCCGAAGCCTACAAAAATGGAAATATTACTTTCTTTTGTATTGGTAAAAAAGGTGCAGAGACTCTTAAGCGTTACGGAATAGAAGTGAATACCAATTATTCAAGTCTAGCTGTAGATATCAATGCAGATAAAGTATTTGATGCTATAAATAACGTGTTAAATCAATACCTAGCAGGCGAATTTGATAGCGTTAGTGTTGTCTACAATAAATTTAAAAACGCAGCAACCCAAATTTTAGTTAATGAACCATTATTGCCTATTGTGGCTGATAATACCGTTGCTAAATCTGGAAATACAGACTATTTGTTTGAACCTAGTAAAGTTGAAATTTTATTGGATTTAATACCTCGCAGTATTAAAACTCAATTCTACCGTATGTTGTTGGATTCATTGGCTTCTGAGCACGGTGCGCGTATGGTGGCCATGGATAAAGCTACCGATAATGCAGGTGAACTGTTGCGTTCGTTGCGTTTGGCTTATAACCAAGCGCGTCAAGCAGCGATTACTCGCGAGATTTCAGAAATTGTGGGTGGTGTAGCAGCGTTAGAAGGTTAACACGAATTCTTTTACATAGAAAAGGGCTGGTATCAACTGATATCAGCCTTTTTTATTTCGGCATTCGCATTACATTAACTTGTAATAGACTTTTGTATCGGATTTCTATTTCAATATTATAGCAGCGGATTTCTATCAAGTCAAGGTATTTTATTTAGCTCTAATATCGCAGAGAAGTTTATGCCAATTCGCGATTAACCTCGATATACTTATGCGTTGCTTTAATTTTCTCCATTAATTGTTCCAAATGAAGTAAATCGGTGATCATTACTTTAATTTTCCCATCAAAAGTTCCACCCTCAATGGCCTCGATATTAATACTCCGCATATCCACCTCCATATCCTTGGAAATGATATCCGTAATTCTACTTACAATACCTACGTCATCAATACCTCTGACATGTAATAATGCTTCAAAGGATTTCTGATATCCATCGCCACGCCAATTTGCAGCGATAACTCGATATCCATACTGACTTAATAATCGAGTGGCATTTGGACAATTAGTACGATGGATTTTTATACCATCCCCAACCGTTACAAAGCCAAAAATAGAATCACCTGGCACAGGATTACAACATTTTGCTAATGAGTAGGGGAGCTCGTAATCTTCACCAATTACAATTTCTGGCGCTTTTTTCTTTTTACCAGTTGAATTTGCAGAGGTAGATTTTTCTTGTTTTGAGTTTTCTTGTTTTTTGTTTTCAAGAATTTCAAAAATGGTATGCCTGTGTAATCGTATATGACCTTCGGCAACACTGTGATAAAATTCTGCAGCTACAGAATATTGGAAATGTTTAACGAACCTTTGTAATGCGGAATCGTCCCAAACCAAATTGTGTTTTCGGAACAGTCTTTCCATCAACAGTTTGCCTTGTTTCGCCTTCTGTGTTCTTTCGGCTTTTAATGCCTCTCGTATTTTACTTTTGGCTCTAGCCGTTTTTACGATTTCAAGCCAATCGCGCGTAACCCGGTCTTTTTGGGTTGTTAGAATTTCAACAATATCGCCATTCTTTAGAACATGATGTAAAGGCACGAGTTTGTTGTTTACTTTGGCTCCTAGACATCGTTTTCCTACTTCTGAGTGGATGGTAAATGCAAAATCCAATGCAGTTGCACCCGTACTTACCGCTTTAACATCTCCCTTGGGTGTGAAAATGTATATTTCTTCACCCAATAAGCTGCTTCGAAATTCACTTACCAAGTCCAACGCATTTAAGTCGTTGTTGGATAGCGTTTCCTTTACCGCATTTAACCAGTTGTCGAACGCATCATCTTGAGGAGTATTGCCATCCTTGCTACCTGCTTTGTATCTCCAATGTGCTGCTAGACCTCGTTCGGCAATATCGTCCATTCGTTTGGAACGAATTTGTACTTCAACCCATCGACTTTTCGGCCCTAAAACCGTAGTGTGCAGTGCACTGTAACCATTACTTTTTGGATGACTTAACCAATCCCGCAATCTACTGCTGTGACTTCGATACATGTCGGAAACAATGGAGTAAACTTTCCAACAATCGGCTTTCTCCAAATGCAATGGTGAATCCACAATCACGCGAATGGCAAAAGCATCGTACACCTCTTCAAAGGGTATATTCTGCTTTTTCATCTTTTGAGCGATACTGAAAATACTCTTGGGTCTGCCCTTGATTTCAGTGATTGTTAATCCAGAATTGTCTAATTCTTCTTTCAGGGGCTCGATGAATTCTCGAATGTAACGCTGTCTTGAATTCTTGGTTTCCGCTAATTTTACGGAGATGTCCTTGTAGGTAAGGGGTTCGGTAAACTTAAAAGCTAAATCTTCTAACTCTACTTTAATTGCATTAAGACCTAATCGATGTGCCAAAGGAGCGTAGATATACATCGTCTCCGATGCGATTTTAAGCTTGGTGTTTTCGGAAACTGAACCCAAGGTCCGCATATTATGCAGACGATCGCACAGTTTAATGAGAATAACTCGAAGATCTTCTCCTAAGGTGAGCAACATCTTCTTGAAGTTCTCCGCTTGAATGGAGGCGTCTTTATCTACGTTTTCGAAAACGGTAGAAATTTTGGTTAAACCATCAATGATTTCAGCCACTTTGGGACCAAACTTACGCTCAATATCCTCCAAGGTGATGTCGGTATCTTCTACCACATCGTGCATCAGTGCACAAACGGCACTGGTTACACCCAATCCCAGTTCACCTACGGCAATTTGGGCAACGGCTAAGGGGTGGAAAATGTAAGGTTCTCCGCTTTTTCGGAGTGTTCCCTCGTGTGCTTTTGCGGCTAAATCAAAAGCAGCACGAACAAGTTTGATTTTTTCTTTTGGTTGATCCTTGCCTAGGCTAGTAAGAAGCTGCCGATAACGTTTCAGCAATTCGCTTCGATAAGCTTCGTACACTTCTCCCTGCAACAAGGCCATATGCTACAATAATGTTTTTACTGGTTTAATGCAGCAAAATGTTTGAAGAACATTGGAATGGTTTCAATGCCTTTGTAGTAATTGAAGATTCCGTAATGTTCGTTAGGGGAGTGGATGGCATCCGAATCCAAACCAAATCCCATTAATACCGTCTTGGTCTGCAGTTCTTTTTCAAATAATGCAACAATTGGAATACTTCCACCACCTCGTGTTGGAATTGGATCTACACCAAAGGTTTCTTTCATTGCAGCAGCTGCAGCCTTATAAGCAATAGAATCGGTAGGAGTAAGAACTGGTTCACCACCGTGGTGCGGTGTAACCTTTACTTTAACCCCCGCCGGCGCGATGCTTTCAAAGTGCTTTTGGAATAGTTCGGTAATTTCGTCCGATATCTGGTTAGGAACCAAACGCATGCTGATTTTAGCATATGCTTTTGAAGGCAATACGGTTTTCGCACCTTCACCGATATATCCACCCCATATTCCATTTACATCAAGGGTTGGTCGGATTCCCGTTCTTTCAATAGTAGTAAATCCTTTTTCTCCCATCACGGCATCAATATCCAAATGCTTTTTATATTCGTCTTCGCTAAAGGGTATTTTACCCATCGCCTCTCTGTCTGCTGCGCTTACCTCGGCAACTTTATCGTAAAATCCGGGAATAGTGATGTGTCTGTTTTCATCGTGCAAACTCGCAATCATCGTACACAATGCATTGATTGGATTGGCT
>CAYUNO010000168.1:0-5375 GCA_964446075.1 uncultured Flavobacteriaceae bacterium
TGCCGTGGTAGCAACGGGTACGGTTGCTTCGGATTACGGTAAACGCTTTGATTCCATTTCTTTGTGTTTGTCCAAAGGCTTGGGTGCTCCCGTGGGCAGTGTCTTGATGGGCAGCAAGGAGTTTATCAAAGAAGCGAAACGGGTTCGAAAAGTATTGGGTGGGGGCATGCGACAGGCAGGTATGTTAGCTGCCGCGGGATTATACGCCTACCAAAACCACGTTGAGCGATTGGCGGAGGATCATGAACATGCCAAGCAATTGGAGTCGGTACTGCTTGGATTATCGGACATAGACACCGTGTTGCCCGTTGAAACCAATATTGTAATTGCTACCTTGAAGCCAACCAGCAGTGCCGCTCAGTTTACGGAAAAATTGAAAACTCTAGGCATTCGAATATCGGCCATTTCAGCCAATCAAGTCCGCTTTGTTACTCATTTGAATGTTAGCGCTGAGGATATGGACTACGTGATTAATACATTACGGAGTTTGTAGGATCCGTAACTACGTATTCAATTCGTGTGCTTGAACTTATTCACCACAGGGTAGCAACGTACTTCGGTGGTTACGGAGTTGGCGATAAAGCATTTTTCGTGGGCCTTTTTGTGCAAATCGATGGCCATTTGGTAGGCATCGGGAATGGATTTTTCTGCATCAATTGTCACCACAGGATGGAGTTCTACCAGGGTCATTTTGCCAATACCGCCTTCTGCTATTTCCAGCACCCCTGAATAGTTGTCGTGGTAATGGGTTACTACCACCCCAGCATCGGCACATAAGTGAAAATACCACAGCATGTGACAAGACGATAATGCGTTCATGAAAAAATCTTCGGGATTGATTCGCTCCGCTTCACCGCGAAATGCGGGATCCGCAGAACCAGCAATGGGATGTTTGCCCGTGGTATTTACCTCGAAATTTCTGCCGTATTGATCGTAGGCCGATGTTCCGGTGCCTAAATTACCAGACCATTCCAAACTGCCCGTAAACTGATGAGTCTTCATGTATAATATAGTCAAATTTAGTGAAATATCCTAAATCCTACGGCGTTTTTAGGATACGAATGGTTTCGGTATTTGATGTTACAATGGAGCGATTAGCAATACTTACGAGGTAGATTCCAGCTGACCAATCGGAAGCGGGAATTGATATCGGTAAGGTGATTTTATCCTTTGAATAAACGGTTTTTCCGTGAGTGTTGCGGACGACAATGTCAAAAATAAAAATATCTTCAGAAAGGGAAGTTATCCAAATGTCGTCTTGAAACGGATTGGGCAATATTTGAAAACTATTTGAAATTTGCTGACCCAAGGTGCTTAATAATTCTATGCGAATGGCGGGCAAATGCATACTGTCTGTACATGTTGCAGTACTTGCAAATAAAATTGGATAGAACAATCCAACTTTCTTGTAACTGTATACAGGATTTTGATCAATAGATTCGTTCGCTATCCCTCCAAGGCTATCACCAAATATCCACCGGTATTTCGTAATGGAAGTAGCAATTATATTGTTTGCAGTAAAATTGATAGGCTGGTCAATTTTTGCTATATATGGATCGATATTGGCCATTAAATCTATAGTTCTGGGTGCAATCTCTACCGAGTATTGGGTTTGATTGGAACATACATCTTTGCTGTAATGATAAAAAAGCTTGTGCGTTGTTGCTGTGGAATTTCTGGGACTAATACTTCTTAATACGGCGCTGAAACTTAAATTACTAGTGGAAGCAGTGCTGCTCCAACTGCCTGGATAAAAGGATGGTTTAAATAGAGAATCAAGGGGAATTTCACGATTTTCGGAACAAACAAGGGCAGGAGTAACAACAATGTCTTTAATCGTATCTTCTATTACTAAATATTGGGTGTCGATATATTCGCAAGCACTAAGTTTGCTGCCATAAAAGTAATAGCACGCTAGGGTAGTTGGGTAGGAGGAGAACGAGGTTAAATGTAGTGAATCTCCGGAATTAATTTGGCTGTTCCAAAACCCGCCTTTGGGTGCAATAGGGATATTGTTTAAATTGAAGTATGAATCGTGTTTACATAATTGTGGAATCTTGCCAACATAAAATTGGGTAGTATCTACTTGAACCGTTGTTTCTAATTTTGCTGTGCATCCTTGGCTTGAAATAAATTGGGCGATAATTCTGTTTTGTGGAGCTTTGAAAAATATAGAAATCGCTGTGTCGTTAACATATTGGGCAGTATCGCCATAACTGCTTATACACTTCCAAGAAACTATCGGAAAGTAATTTTTATAGGAAGAATTAAAGGTAATTCTCTTTTTTTCAGGAGTACACAATAGATGCGATTGGAGCGATAAAGAGGATAAACTATCTTTTTCTAAATGAAATACTTTGGATAAGTCGCATCCGGCAGTGTCGGTAATCCGTAATAAAATTCGATTCGACGTAAATGAAGAATAGAACATCGTATCGGCTTTGTAAATAGTACTATCGGTTTCCCACCAAAAAGATTTATTGCTTGCAAATCCTACTATATTGATGGGATAGAATGCTTGGGAACTATCCTGGGAACAGCGGGTAGTTTGATTTAGGGAAAAATCAATATTGGGCCAATTTACGATCATATTTACACTGTCTCTGAGTGTTTTTTCTGAGCAAACAGCCTTATTGGCTTTTACGGTACAGACGAAATAGTATTTGGCTTTATCTACGCCTTTTAGAGTAAAATTAGAACTTGAATACACAGCTAACGGGTTCTTTGAAATAGAATCTTTATAAACCTTCCATGTGCTGCTGGTTATTACACCGGGTACTTTATCCAGTGTTTTCGCAGTAATTCCATTGCAAGGTCCAGGAATAGTACTGATCTCGGGTTGAAATTTCTTCCGAAACACTACTTCTACTGTTTGGGTTCTTACAGGACCACCTATAGTATTACAGTTGCCGAATTTTAGTTTTTTACTTAAACGAACTGATAATAACGCTGGACCGTTGTTCGGATCGTTGGGATTGGTCCATACCTTTAAAAGAATTTTTGGCAAATATGGCTTGGAATAATCTACCCGTAAGCTGTAGTTTTTTATGGTAATATTACCCTCAATGGATACAAAGGCGGTGTCTTTGAAATTTGGATTTATGGCTCGGGTTGAAATTTCTATGGTAGCGGTGTCTGACTCACAAATTTCAACCTTTCTTGGGATGTTCATTACGGGTAAAACCCCAATTTGATTTTCCATGACATACTGAAATGAATCTTCCATGTATGGAAGCATTAAAATGCTGTTGTATCCTTGATAAATCCATTGGTTACTGGCATTTTTGTGATAAATGTGACCACGTAAATAAACAGGATTCGTCATCCCTGGTAATAACGATGATGGCACTTTAGGTACCAAGGTCATTTCACCAGTTGCATTGTTAAAATAAAACCCTGTTGGCAATGGTTTTCGATTTAAATTTGGCGAACAGATGTAGTTCGTACCACCAGGACATAATGTGGGGATAGGGTATTTGCCAGATAGGCCTAACTTATAACTGGGTTTGTTGTTTTTAGAATCGGTTTCCAAATCTAGCAATTCAAAGTATACAGAATCTCCAAAATTTGGATAAGCGCCATGATGAAAACTCGTAGTACTATCGCTACATGATAAAATGAAGTTATGACCATTTTTAAAATCTAGTCCCGACATCCCATTGTGCAAAGCTCTTGTGTTTATTGCTGCTGAAAATCGGGTGTAAGGAAAATTTGCATTTAAGGTACAGTAACCTATACAATGAATAGGCCATTGATATTCTGTGTTAATCACTAAAAAGGAATCCTTTTTTAATAGACTATCAAGTGTGGAATTATTTAGATCAACGATGGCGCTGAATTTAAATATATACCTTAAGTTAAGATGAATTAAATCGAAGATGTTGGAAGTGTAGGGATTATGGCATGGATAAGCCGGATTTGTTTTAGATTCAAATTTGAGTGGAACAGTTTCGGAATATGATCCAATTTTAAGATTGCATCGAACTTTACAATCGATTGTTTGACTGTGAGTTGTGGTGTCAATTGAGTTGTAAGCGTTAAAATGTTGACCCGAGTAAAAGTGAATAAAAAACTGTATTTTATTATTCCCTAGATATTTGTAGCTAATGTATCCGCCCATGCTCCCATGTTCCATATCAGCAGCGTTTAGTCCATTTAAGCAATGAAACAAGACAATTAAAATAAAAAATAATTTGTTTTTCATTTGTAATTTTCTATTCTACACAGTTACAAGGGTAATTTAAAGTACAATCTAAAGTAAATAATTGATGATAATCACCTGTGGGGATAATATTTTTAGCATTTATAATATTTCCAGCGCCATCGAAATCGAGAAATCTAGTAATAACGGTGAAGCCTTGTCGAATTGCGCAAGCTCCAACTAGAAGATTATTATTTGAATTACAAGTGACAAAATCACCGAGAATAAAACTATCCATAGAATTCACATATTCTCCGTAAATTTTATCTAGATTTTGGGATTTAATATTTTTAATAGATAATACGCAAATTATTAGAAAAACTACCTTTTTAATAAGTGTTGATTTTTTTGTATTCATAGTTGTTTTTTTTAGAAACAAGTATAAATACTGAAAAATGAAAATTAATAGTTACATATAACTAAAAATACGGAGTAGGATAATTGATTTAGCTATGTTTGAGTTCTTGTTTGGCGCGCTGGTAGAGGGCTTCTTGTTCGTCAAAGGATAACTCGGAAACGGATTTGCCTTCGATTTCGGCCAGCTCTTCCATTTTTCTGAATCGGATATAGAATTTTTGATTGGTGCGTTCCAAGGCGTCGTCTGCATTGATACCGGATAATCGACCCCAATTAATCAGTGCAAATAAATAATCGCCAAATTCCTCTTCTTTGTGCACCGCGGTTTGGGCTTCCTTTAATTCGTTCCATTCCTCTTCAATTTTGTGGTAGGCATCTTCGGGCTTGTCCCAATCGAACCCAACTTGAGAAGCTTTTTCTTGCATGCGGTAGGCCTTTACTATCCCCGTTAATCCTTTGGGTACTCCGTCTAAGACCCCGTTCTTTTTCGTGCCTTTTTCCTTGAGTTTTATCTGCTCCCAATTTTGCTTTACCTTCTGCGAATCTTCGGCCACTACATCTCCGTAAATATGAGGGTGTCTGCGAATCAACTTCGCGGTGAGGCTTTTTATTACGTCTCCAATGTCGAATGTTTCCGTTTCAGACGCAATTTTGCTGTAGAACACGATGTGCAATAAAATATCGCCCAATTCTTTCTTTACCTCATCCGTATCTTGGTTGATAATGGCATCGGATAATTCGTAGGTTTCCTCGATGGTGAGGCTGCGTATGCTGTCCCAGGTTTGCTCTCGGTCCCAGGGACATTTTGCCCGTAAAT
>CAYUNO010000169.1:0-5314 GCA_964446075.1 uncultured Flavobacteriaceae bacterium
TGGGAGAACTTATTCTGGATAACAACGATTTGGAAAGAGAGCGTGGAATTACCATTTTAGCAAAGAATGTAAGTGTTCAATGGAAAGGGGTGAAAATTAATATCATTGATACTCCTGGTCACGCAGATTTTGGCGGTGAAGTAGAACGAGTATTGAATATGGCCGATGGTGTAATTCTATTAGTAGATGCATTTGAAGGTCCTATGCCCCAAACACGATTTGTATTGCAGAAGGCGTTATCCTTAGGTAAAAAGCCAATTGTAGTAATCAATAAGGTAGATAAACCCAATTGCGATCCGGATAAAACCCATGACGAGATTTTCGACTTGTTCTTTAATTTGGGTGCCAACGAAGAACAATTAGATTTTACTACGGTTTATGGTTCTGGAAAACACGGATGGTTTGGTCCCGAATGGAATAAACCAACAGAAGATATCACCTTCTTGATGGATACAATTGTGGACGTGATTCCTTCACCAATCATTGAAGAGGGAACGGTGCAAATGCAAGTAACAAGTTTGGATTATTCTTCTTACACCGGTCGTATTGCCATTGGAAGATTAAAGCGAGGTAATATTCGAGAAAACATGCAAGTGAGTTTGGTAAAGCGTGATGGAAAAGTGGAGAAGCATAAAATTAAGGAATTGTATGTGTTCAGCGGATTAGGTAAAATCAAAGTTACTGAAGTTCATGCCGGTGATATATGTGCAGTTACGGGATTGGAGAATTTTGAAATTGGCGATACCGTTGCGGATATTGAAAATCCAGAAGCGTTGCCAGCGTTGAAAATTGATGAGCCAACAATGAGCATGTTGTTTGCCATCAATAATTCACCTTTTTTTGGTAAAGAAGGAAAATTCGTCACATCGCAGAAAGTGCGCGAGCGATTAATGAAAGAGATGGAGAAGAATTTGGCATTACGAGTGGAAGAAACGGGAAGTGCAGATCAATTTTTAGTATACGGTAGAGGTGTAATGCACTTGGGTGTGTTGGTTGAAACTATGCGTCGCGAAGGGTATGAATTACAAGTAGGTCAGCCCCGAGTAATTTTAAAAGAAATCAATGGGCAAAAGTGCGAACCAATAGAAGTATTAACCGTAGATGTTCCTGAGCATCACAGCGGAAAAGTAATTGAACAGGTGAGTCAAAGAAAAGGAGAAATGCTTGCCATGATGCCAAAAGGGGATATGGTGAGATTGGAATTTGAGGTACCTTCTCGTGGATTGATTGGATTAAGAAATAATCTATTAACCGCAACACAAGGAGAGGCCATTATGGCTCATCGTTTTAAAGATTACGAACCTTGGAAAGGTACTATGCCAACGCGTATAAATGGGGTGTTGATTTCCAAAGACAAAGGAAGCGCTACCGGTTACTCGATGGATAAATTACAAGACAGAGGTGGGTTCTTTATTCATCCAGGAGCCGAAGTTTATACCGGTCAAATCATTGGCGAACATATCAAACCAGGAGACCTTGTGGTGAATCTTTGTACGGCAAAACAGTTAACCAACTTCCGCGCCGCAGGTAAGGATGATAATTCAATGCTTGCTCCACCACGTGAATTTACCTTGGAAGAGGCGATGGAATATATTCAAGAGGACGAATACGTTGAAGTTACGCCGGTGAATATCCGTTTGCGTAAAATTTTATTGGACGAAAACGAACGTAAACGTGCGTCCAATAAATCTGCTACATCTTAATTGGTATACCGAAAGGTCATTGGTTGTATTATTCATTATACACCCTTCGATATAAGTAAATCGCAACTAAAATTTTCAACGGATATTTGCATAAATATTGGGTTGATGCCTAAGTTATGTTTAACATACAACAAGTTGTTGGTTGATTCAATTAGACTCATAGCTCTTAGTGTATGCTTGATTTACAATTACAACCCATTGTGGTGCAATAATTCGTTGAACCACATAGTACCAATAACAACTAATCCTGGCAATAGTCCATACCATAGAGATTCTAACGCAAAGAGAATTGTTACGTATGGAGCTGATTTTGGAGCTAACTTTTCCGTAGCTCAAGCATCGCCCAATTGGAGTTCAGGCGCTTCTAATAATTATAATGGCAATGGATTTTTATCCGCTTTTGCTCAAGTGAAACGTCTCAATACTAGTTTCGATAATGTGTTTAAAATCAATGTGGGTGGTATAAGAGCTAGACAAATTGATAATAATCAAATTCGCTATTACATAACGAAGAAGAACTTAGATAACATTTTCTTGGATAGTAAATTTGGTCACGTTTTTCCACAAAACAATCAACTGTCGGCCTATGGGGGTTTGAACTTTCAAACCCAAATGTTGAATGGTTATAAGTATGTTCGAAATGCTCAAGGAAGAGAAGTTGGGATGCTGAACTCTTCGTTTTTAAGTCAGGGTGTAACTCAATTAGCCGTTGGACTTGAATTCAAGCCCAGTAATCGATTTTTTGTACGTATGGGTTATTTTACTCTAAAACAGACTTATGTTTTGAATCAGGATTTGTATACTATTAGAAACGAGGAAGTAATCGCCCGTGTAGCCAAAGGGGATTTTATCAATAATCAGTTGGGCGTTCAAACTCAGTTGGGTTTGGTAAAAGAATTTGGGCCATCCAATATTTATAAAATGAAATTCAACTATTTGGGTTTTGCTCCTTATTACGCTTCAGAAGCGGTATTAGATAGTAGGATAGATTTTAATTTTGTAGCAAAATTGAGTAAGTACGTGAATATAAATTATACGCTTATTTCCATTTTCGACAAGGATTTAGTTAAGCCCGGTGCAAGTGCATGGCAAAATAGCTGGGTTTTTGGTCTTGGTTATTTGTATCAACTTTAACATTAACAAAAACAGTTAATTCGTTGCCCAATTTTATTGAAATTAAATTCGGGATTGGTAAAACGAATTTTCAACTATAAAGCTATAATAGTCTCAATATACTAGCGGCACTTGCCTCGTTGTTGAACTTATCTTCCAATAGGATTGAACGCTTTTTGATGTCCAGGTCGGTAAATGCTTGCAAAAAGTGCTGTTGAATCAACTCAGCCATTTCAGCTGGATTGTCTGTAATTGAGCACAAAGAATCCAAGCCTGTTTCTTCTACCATTGGTCCATTAGCGACAATATGTCTGCCCCGATACAAGGAATTAAGTAATTTCAATTTGATACCGGTAGATTGGAAGGTTACTAGAACGTTCACTTGCGCATTTTGTACCAAATTGAAAATTTCATCAGCGGATAAATTAGCACGTAGACTTGCATGTTTTAGGTTGCTCATGGCCTTTTGTAGAGCGCTGGAGGGCTGACTTCCAGCAATAATACACGGCATAGTTAATTTAGGAAAAACTTCGGTTGCCAGATACCTTGCAGCACGATCATTTTCGGGTATTCCTAAATTGCCGTGATACAATACATAATCTCCTTTGCCCGTAATTGATACCACCGATGTGTTACTATGAAATGCAGGTACATAGGTGGTTTTGCCATATTTCTGTTGGAAATAGGTGTTTTCCATGGGTGAAATAGACAAAATTGCGGTAGCCTCAGATAAAATTGATTCGTATCTCTCTAATCTTTTTGCTTCTAAATAGAAAAATGATTTTTTCCAGCTTCTTAATTCGGCATCTCCAAGCGCTTTGTAATAGTTATGTTCTACATTATGCGCACGAACCATTTTAATTCTATGTTTTAGTTTGGGATGATTTAAATAGGCCGTAGTATGCAATCCTTCAAATAATATGGGGTAATCATCTTGTAATAGCCGGTGAAGCAAGGCTTTACTTTGCCTTGTTACTACTACATACGGTTCTTTTCCCCAAAATGGATTAACCATTCTCCGTCTGAAATAGTAATGCGTTTCTAATGTAATATCGTTGAGTTCAGGTGCAGGTTTTTTGCCTTTGTAGAGAAACACATGCAAAATAACTTTTACCCCAAGCGCATGTAACGATCGGATTTTGTGATAAATATCGGTTGCTCCGCCATAATCGGGTGGGAAAGGTAAATCAAATGCGATAAGATGTAAATGCTGACTCAAAGTGGTGTTGATTATTATACGAAAATATAGATTTAATGAACGGGAAGGTGGGTTTGATACAGTTTAATTAATTGTTGTTTTTCTGACTCCCAATTCCAAGCTTTTCCTGCTTCTTTGCAATTGTTCTTAAGTTCATTGTACAATTGTGGATTTTCTTGCAATTGTTTAATTACATCAATGATTTTCTCTGAATTAGCTTCGCAAGAGAGACCCACTTGAAATTCCTTTAATAAATGTAAATATTCCGGAAAAGGATTGATAATGGAGGGTAATTCATCCTGTACGTAATCAAAAAATTTATTATTTAGAGATAAATAATAACTTAATCCCACATTCTCGGAAACATTGATGCCTAACCATGCAAATTGGGTGATAGAGGGTAAATACTGCGGTAATACAAATCCGGCGAAATAGATGGAATTGAGTTTTAAATCTGAGCAACGTTGTTTTAATGTTTCAGCGATATCTCCGTTGCCAACCAATACCAAAGGTATCGAAATTTGGGGCATTGCATTTATGAGAACTTCCAAACCTCTGCCTTCGTTCAATGCGCCCTGGTACAATAAAAAAGGTTGGTTTTTTAATGCGATTGGTAAAGTTTCGGGCCAAAAATCAATATGGTTTTGGCGGGGCAAGGGCATGTTGCGAATTACTGCAACGGGTTTGTTATAGTTTTTTTGGAAGTAATCAGCGAGTGCATTACCTACGGTGTAAGCAACATGCGTTTTGTTAAACACCCATTTTTCTACAGCTTGCCATACCTTTTGCACCCCAGGTCTTCTTTCAACCTCAGGAACATGAGGGAATAATTCATGGGCATCAAAAAAATGGGTCTTGCCCCGCCATTTGCACACTATAATTCCCGGAACAGCGGTATCTAAATCGATGCTACAAATAGCATCAAATTTCCTAAATAATAGGAAAATCAGAAGTCTCAGGTTATACTCAACGTAAAATAATTTACCCGATTCAAAGAACAATCTAAATCTTGTTTGTTCGTATGGTTGAGAAGAAATGGGTGTGGATTTTTTTTGTTTTCTGCCAATCAATTGAACCTCGTATCCAAGTTCTGTCATAGTAGAACAAATGCGTATCATTCGTTGATCGTGCACTAAATCGTTGGTTACCGTGAAAATAATTTTTGGGGATTTATTCATTTCACTTTATTGGATTTACCCATTACTAACATGTTCTCTTGTTGGTTTATTTTACCATCGTCTATTAAGTTCCTAACAATACTTGTACAATTATTTTGAAGTTCAGTAGGTATTAATTTAAG
>CAYUNO010000170.1:0-5312 GCA_964446075.1 uncultured Flavobacteriaceae bacterium
TTTAAGGTAGCAAAGGATGGATCGGGCATGGATTTCACGTACACGGCTCTGCTAACGGTATCAAAACATCCAACCGAGCTCTCTACTTTTAAATAAACACGCTTATAACCTGGCGAAATAAATTGATAACTGGCCGAAGGATTTGTCTCGGTTTTCTCAAAATTTACATTCCACCATTGTTTGGATAAACTGAAGGAATCCGTACTTAAATTGTTAAAAACATATTGGTTTTGGAACAAACACTGAGCACTGTCGTTGATGCCGATAATAGCCGTTGGCCTTGGATAAACCCGGATAACTTTTAGGGTGCTATCCATACAACCGCTATCCGATACATTCACTAATTGGAGGGTTTTAAATCCAGACTTGGTATAGGTCTTTGATTCGGTAGTCGCTCCAAACATGCGCTTATCGTTTTCGTCCAAATTCCAATGATTGGTTATAATTCTACCTCGGGCGATGTTGGTTTTGCTGGTGAATGCAAAATTCTGAGCATTGATACATTGGTCGCTGTCGTTAATCGAAATAATGCTGTTGGGATTCGGATTAACAAACAATGACTGGGTAGACGAATCCATGCAACCCAAATCAGAGGTTGCTATTAATCGAAGATATTGACTTCCAATTTTGGTAAACGTATATTTTTGATCGGAATTGGAAGGGACAAAATCAATCCCATTAAAATTCCAAACAAAATCCAGTTGGCCCTCTAAGATGCTGGAAGTATTGGTAAAAGAAAAATCCTGATCCCTGAAACACTGGCCCTGATCGTTCGTAACGAAAGACACTTCGGGCATTGCTCCTACCCTAACCCATTGGATTGCCGTATCGGTACAACCGTAGTTTGAAACCGCATAAACTTCTATAGGATATCTGCCATGGTTTAGATATTTGTGCGATACATGATAACTTGTGTCTTTGCTTCCATCACCAAAATTCCATTGACCCGTGGAGGTTCCGTATTTCACTTTGGTGTAATTGGTGATGTTGAATTGATTCTGCCGTAAACATTGCAAGGTATCGTTTACCTTAAAGTTAATTACGGGATGCGGATGCGCAATCACCCATTTTCTAACCGAATCCATACACCCTTGATCGGAGGTTTCAATCAATTTCACCCAATACACCGAATCCTTATTGAACGTATGGGAAAACAACTTTTGATTGGTTGAAAATCCATCCATCAACCTCCATTGAGATAGCATACTTCCGTCATCTATGACGCTGTTGGCAGTAAAATCAAATTTATTCCCATAGAGGCATTGTGCAGTGTCGTTTATGCCGATTTGGGGAATGGGCAGCGGGTTTACGCGAACTACCCGAGAAACGGTATCAATACAACCGTGATTGGACTTGGCTTGAAGGAAGGCCCGTTTAAACCCAAAAGATGGGTATTTGTAGGAGGGCGAAGTTGAAATAAACGTATCGGTAGGACTTGTATCTCCTAAATCCCACCAGTAGCTAAGACTACCGAACTTCAACGTGGAGGTATTGGTGAATTCATAATAGTTCTGTCTCAAGCATTGAGCCGAATCGTTGTAAACAAAACGGGCAACCGGCATCGGCCAAACATTCAGTCCTTGAGAAACGGTATCCACGCAGCCATTGTCGCTAGTAGCTTGCAGTGTTACTTTGTAAAACGAATCGGTGGCATAACTGTGAACCGGGCCATCGGTGTTGAACGCTTGATTGCCATCGCCCATGCGCCAATCGTGGGTTAAGGTACCGTATTTAATTTTACTGGAGGCAACAAACTCGAAACTATTACCCAGCAAACACTGGGAATCATTAACAATTGAAAATAACGGCGTTGGCTTAGGAAAAACCACAATAGTTCTGTCAATGGAATCAATGCAATTGTAGTCGCTCACCGCAATCAATCGAATATCGTAGGTAGTATCAACTGGAAAATGAATATTGATTAAATTTCCCATTCGAATGCTGTCTTTTTTATATTTCCACGTAACCGAATTACTCCCAACGGGTATGCTTGTTAAGTTATAAAATTCAAAATTTTGGTTATTGATACACTGACTGCTATCGTTAATTCCAATGGCAGGCAATGGCATGGCACGAACAAATACGTTTTTCCTTATGGAATCTCTGCATCCGTGGACGGTTTCTGCAATTAATCGAACGGAACGATTCCCAAAATCTGCATAGACATGATTTACCGAGGTACCGGAATCTGCGTTTCCATCGCCATAATTCCAATAGGTATTTAACCCTCCTCGGGAGTCGGTACTATTGCTTATAAAATTGAAATTATTCTGTTTCCAACATTGACTGCTGTCGTTGATGGTGAATTTGGGTACCGGCATATCCACTACATTCACGCGTTTATGAATCGTGTCTTTACAATTAAAAGAGGATGAGGCGATTAAGCGAATTTTCCAAAACCCTGTATCCGGATAATTTGCTGTTGGAGAAGTAACTGCGGATTGAACGTTGTTATCTAAATCCCATGAATAGGATAAATTGCCCCAAAAGATATTGGATGAATTTAGGTATTCAAAATTTTGATTTTTCAAACACTGAATGGAATCGTTAATTATGAAATCTGCCACCGGCATCGGCAATAATCGAACTTGTTTAAACAGGGTATCAAAACAACCTTGATCCGTTTGGGTACTTAACATAGCCCATTGAAAGCCGGTATCCTTGAATGAGTGTTTAACGCTACCTCTAGCCGATACCACACTGCTTTTCTGTCCATCGCTAAAGGTCCATTGCGCATTAAAACTGCCTTTAGACAAATTCGACAAATCACTGAATGTAAATTCGTTACCACGGAAACATTGCCAATCTTTATCGATACTAAAATCGGGAACCACGGAAGGCAAAACTTTGTATTTTCCGTAGGCCGTATCTCTACAACCGTAGTTTGAAATGGAAATCAATCGTACATTTAAACTTCCCGTATCGGTAGATTTATGCGAAATGCTGTTGGTAAAATAGTTTGTAAAAGGTGGTTTGCTGCCTAATTGCCAAAACGAACCGGTAAATCCTTTATTGATTGTAGTAACATCCTTGGCATTGAGTGTATGTTGAGTAAAGCACTGAATTGAATCGGATGTAAATTGAATTTTTGTGTTTGGATTATGATGAACGAAAGCCCATTGCGATAAGCTATCCCAACAACCGTGGATAGTTCGGAGTTTAAGCTTCACTCTAAAATCATCTGGGTATTTGTATTTATGGTTACGTTGCCAACTTGTATGGATAGTTGAATCATCTAAGTTCCACGAAATTCGATCGATGGTTTGTTTGGATGTACTGTAGTTTACAAATTTGGTAGAATCGCCAAAACAAATTGCCGATGCGGTAAAACTGGGTACAGGTCGAGAATAAATGAGGATGTTTTTTGTAGCGGTATCCATACAACCGGAAGTATTGCTTACCACCAATTGAACCTTGTACATTTGATCGTAATCGTATCGTTTCAAAGCAATTGCACCGCCGTTTGCTGTACCATCGCCAAACGTCCAACGACGGTAACTAACAATATCATTAAAGGCATTGGTTGAATCGGTAAACCTCGTGGTTTCCCCAATGCATGTTGATGTAAATCCAAAATTTGCTTTGGGAGTTGGAGCTATGGTTATTTTTCTAATGGCGGTGTCTACGCAACCCTTTTCGGAATACACAATATGTCTGATGGTGTAGGTTCCAGTATCGCCCCATTTCTTGAATGGATGAAACTTATCGCTACCCAAAGAGGTATCACCAAAAGTCCAAATACTCTCTGCCAAATACCCGGTATTTATTTGAGAAATATCGTAGAATTGGGTAGTAAATTTATTGCAATTGGTTGAAACCCACATATCGGCTTGGGGTTTTTCCCAAACTTCCACGGTGCGTTTCATTGTTTTGGAAGTATCGGGATATATGGCTTCGCAGACCTTGGTGTTTCCATTTACAATAAACGTTCCTCTGGCCACCAATTGGGGATAATAGAATCCGTATCCTTGATAACTGAACGATGCATTGCTATCGTTTTTAGTAGTTAATATATTGTTATTCTTATCGTTAAATCGCCAAATATATTCATCTGCAAATTTACTTAGATTGACAAATTTCACTTTAAACGGCTCGCAACCAATGGAATCCGAAACGAAATTAAAGTAGGGTTTTGGCCCAACAACCACCATCGTTTTCTTGGTAGAATCTACACATCCGCTACTATTTTTCACCACTTGAACAATGGGATAAACACCGGTATTATAATATCGATTGGGATTTTCAAACAAACTTCTTGGATAGATTCCGCCAAATGTATATTCCCAACTTGAAACCACATCGCCTGAAAGCGAGGCACCGGAGGCATCGGTTACTTTTGCCGATGAAGTAATTTTAAGTGTTTGAGGACATAAAACGGTATCAGAAGGTAGATCAAAGCCTGCGAAAACAGCAGAAACATTTAGTTTCATGTAATTGCTTAAGGTCTCCGTACATCCGGCACTGTCTTTTACTGTAATCGAAATATTGTAACTTCCAGGTTTATTGTAGGTAAATACGGGAAATTGACCCATGTATTGATAGCCTGCTCCGTTATCGATATCGAACTTAATTTGTTCTTTTCCAGAATTATAGCGTTTGGGATTACTAAAAATCCCGGGTGCATTTTGGGCTAAATGGTAATACCTAGTGTTGTCTGTAATCCTAAAGCTATCTTTCCCCAAACACAACAATGTTTTATCTACAAAAAACTCGGGTTTAAAGCCAATAGAAATATACTTTTCTTCGTAGATACTGCAACCATTTGGATGAATAGAAGTTAATCGAACGGTGTAGGAACCCGACTTTTTATATGCATGTCGTACGGTATCGTACTGGGTAGTAGTATAGGTTCTGCCATCGCCAAAATCCCAACTAAACTTCATTCCAGCTTCTTGGGCGGTATCTTTCACACGGAACCAGAGGGAATCTCCGGCACAAAAATGCAATGAGTCCTTAAACTGGGTATTAAACTGAGCATCAATTGGGGTTACACGCATGGCTTTGTGGTACCATGCGGTATCTCTGCATACTTTACCGGATGTATCCGATCCGTTTTCGATAATCAACCCGATACTAACATATCCATTTGAATCTCCATTGGTTACACCAATTTGATAGTTATATCCATCACTTCTGTATTGCCAATTGCTTTCAAAATCGGCAGAATTTCTTGCTTGTAAAGAATCCCACATTACCCACCAATTGAGTTTGGCGCAAACGGGTTCTGATTTACTTAAGTCAAACGTAATTTTTTTATACGATTCGGTGCCAGGACAAGCATTGGTATCGCTTGGACTAAAGGTTCCAGCCGC
>CAYUNO010000171.1:0-5284 GCA_964446075.1 uncultured Flavobacteriaceae bacterium
GCCAAATAAATAGGGAATCTTGATTTTGAGCCATCATTAGCTCGAGATATTTGTACCAATTGGGATTGCTAAACCAATCGCCAGTAGGGTAACCGGGCAATTTTCTCATTTTAGGTACGAAGCGATCTTTCCAATAGGCATAATAATCGCCACCCCACAGATGGTCTTGTTTAGCGGCTTTTTGCATTAATAACGCGGTAAACACGGCATCGTAGGTTCTACCGGCATCTTCATGGGTAGCGTATGCTCGGATAAATCCATTTTTATTCTTGTATTCGAGTCGATTTTGTAAAAACTTAATATCCCTTAAACTGTAACGATTATCTCCCTGATACACGGTGGTCCCCATTCCGTAGTTTACTTGGTATTCGATTTGGTCTGTTTTTTTAGGGTTGGGTCTGTAGGCTGTCATGAAGGATGTCTTGAAGTTGTAGGTGTTGTAATCTACGATATCCTTTTCCATGTATCCTTGTCTATTAAAGCGCATTAACCCTGGGTATTGCCATTGCTGAGAGCGCGATGTGGCATTGTTTTCATTTGGACTTAATAGCTCGTCCCCATATCGATTAACGGCATCGTATCTGCCGGGATTAAATTGATTGTTTATACTATCCAATAAACTTCCTGATTTAACGGCATCGAGGTTATTGGCTTCCCAGTCGTAGGCCTGCATGTAGAAAATATTGCCCTTCATCGCCCATTTTTCTTCTCCGGGTTTGCCGCCAAAAGCTTTGGCATATCGAACCGCGGTTTCGGTAAGTCCGCGTTCAGCGATTTTTTGTTTTACTTGCAGGCCCTGATGTTTGAAAGGGTCTTTGGTGGTCATGGAAATTACTCCATTGAAGGCTCCTGGACCATAATAAGCACTGGAAGCACCCACAACAATTTCTTGGTTTACAACATCCAATTCGCTGGCTCCTAGGAAATTACCCAATGAGAAGTTTAATCCAGGAGATTGGTTATCCACCCCGTCAATCACTTGTAAGGTCCGCACCGGGCTGGTGCTATTGAAACCGCGGGTGTTTACAATTTTGAAACCAAGACTTGCACTGGTAACATCCACTCCTTTTAGATGACCTAACGCTTCATAAAAATCGGAAGCGGGAGTTTCTCTGATGCTTTGAGAACCCATACTTTCAACAGTAAGGGGCGATTCCTTGAGTTTTTCTTTTAGTCTATTTTGTTTGATAGTAATTACATCAAACTTTTCAATGCTGTCTGGAGGATTTTCATCTTTCTGCTGAGCATTCGAAAAAGGAATATACGAAAAAAATGCGGTAAAAGCAAGTAGTACAGTTACTTTCATAGGCTGATGAGCGCTAAATAATTGTGCAATATAGTAAGAAGAAATATATCTTTAACTCAAGAACGATATAAACTTTTCGGGTAGATGGATTGTCTCTGTACTATGCCACGAAATTTGCTTAAACTTGCAGTTCAAATATGGTTGGCAAAGACATTCTGCTGAAAGCCTGGGAATTGATGGGAACGGCGCGCGCGATGGCGGCAATTTACGATGAAAACAGACCGATTACGAAGTACGTGCATAGTACATCTAAAGGTCACGAAGCCATTCAGATTGCGGCAGGTATGTTGCTAAAATCGGTGGATTATGCCTATCCTTATTATCGGGATGAAAGTATATTGCTTTCAATGGGAATGCAACCGTACGAGTTGATGCTGCAATTATTGGCCAAGGCTCCAGATCCTTTTAGCGGAGGTAGAACCTATTATGCGCATCCTTCCTTGCGCAGAGAAGGCATGCCGGTGATGCCGCATCAGAGTTCCGCTACGGGAATGCAAGCCATTCCGGCAACGGGCGCGGCGCATGGGTTGAAATATCTGGAATCTGAAGGGTTGTTAACTTCGGTAGAAAAAGGATTAGTATTATGTTCTTTGGGTGACGGTAGCGTTACCGAAGGCGAAGTATCTGAGGCGTTACAAATGGCAATTTTGCATAAGTTGCCCATCTTGTATCTAATTCAGGATAACGATTGGGGAATATCGGCTAGTGGGGACGAAATGAGAGCCATGGATGCATTTGAATTTGCTTTAGGGTTTAAGGGATTGCGCAGGGTTCGAGTAAATGGATCTGATTTTGTCCAATGTTACAGCGAAATGCAAAAGGCGTTGGAGACAGTAAGGAACGAACGTATTCCAATGCTAATGCATGTGAAAGTACCGTTATTAGGTCACCACACCAGTGGAGTGAGAAGTGAATGGTACCGCGATGACATGGATCAGCATTTGCGATTGGACCCGTTGCCTCGATTGCGTGAATTGCTGATTACCTTAGGTGAAAGTGATGTAGATTTGGATGCGATACACAATCAAGCTGCAGAGAAAGTGGCCGAAGATTTTGAAAAAGCGAAAAATGCTCCCGATCCGGAACCAAGTTCTTTGTATGATCATGTGGAGGCAGCTACGTCGATTACCGAGGAAGTGGGCGAGCGATCCCCACAAGGAGCGGAGACTGTGATAATGGTGGATGCGGCGTTGCACGCGGTGGATGAAATATTAAAGAAGCATCCGGAAGCGTTGTTGTATGGACAAGACGTGGGATTGAGATTGGGTGGAGTATTTCGCGAGGCGGCTACTTTAGCGGAGAAATATGGTAAGAATCGAGTATTTAATACTCCTATTCAAGAGGCGTATATAGTGGGATCAACGGCGGGTATGAGTGCTGTAGGTTGCAAACCAATAGTTGAAATTCAGTTTGCCGATTACATTTGGCCTGGTGTAAACCAATTAGTTACTGAACTTAGTAAGAGTACTTATTTGAGTATGGGTAAATTTCCTTTTGCATCCATAATTCGTGTTCCAACTGGCGCATACGGTGGCGGTGGACCCTATCATTCGGGCACAGTTGAAAGTTCAATTCTACCTATAAAAGGAATAAAAATAGCATATCCATCCAATGCGGCCGATATGAAAGGTTTGATGAAATCGGCCTTCTACGACCCCAATCCCGTGGTAATGTTTGAGCACAAGGGTTTGTATTGGAGTAAGGTACCGGGTACTGAGTTGGCAAAGACTCCTGAACCATCGGAAGATTATGTGGTTCCTTTTGGCAAAGCCAGAGTAGCATTAAGTGCTTCGGACGATATGGTTCGAAAAGGACTTTCTGTGGGTGTTGTTACTTACGGAATGGGGGTTTATTGGGCATTGAATGCCGCGAAATCCTTGGCCGGTCAAGTGGAGGTTTTGGATTTAAGAACGTTGGCACCATACGATGAAGAAGCGGTAATTGCGTTGGCTAAAAAACACGGAAAAATGATGGTTCTAACTGAGGAAACATTAAAAAACAGCTTTGCCGAGGCGATTGCTGGTAGGGCTACACAACAGTGTTTTCAGCAATTAGACGCTCCAATTAAAACATTGGGAAGCGAGGATATTCCCGCGGTTCCTTTGAATATGGGAATGGAGCAAGTGATGTTACCCAATGCCGAAAAAGTAAGAGCGGCGTTAGTGGATCTATTGGAATCGTAATAATTGCCCTCCAATGGCGGTTAAGATTCGGGAAAAATAAAATTCTACTAATTTAACTTTTCTACCAATCCCCATCGGATTTAATACTGGTTATTGGAGGAGTACTGGTTTATTATCCCACAGAAATGATTTGGCATTTTTTGCCTTGAAAATTGAACGATTCTCCGGCTTTTTTCCCTTTAATAGATTGGGCTAAGGGGGATATTTCGGAAATTACTTGCCACTGAATATCATTGTGTACCAATGCTCCTAAAGCCACCCCAATGTAGATATGCAAATGTTTATCTCCCAAGGTTAATTCCACCGTACTTCCCTCGTCAATAACAATATGTGGATCGTGGTTTAAATCATGCAGCGCTTTGTGTTGAGCAATGATATGCAGTAATTGTTGATCCAACCGTTTTTGTTCTGTTTGTAATTGAGCTCGGGCTGTTTCGTATTTATCGCCTACGGAACTTTTTGTTTCTTCCTCTAATGCCAACTGAATCTCTTCCAAAGTATGTTGCATTTCTTTCGCTTGATCTTCTAATTGCTGTAAACAATAGTTTTTTAAGGCTATTTTGGATGTGTTGGGCATAGTTTTATGAATTACCAATTGCTTATTCCAAAGTTACCAAAACTTTCGATCAATCCATGGGGATGCGATGAATTATCTAATGTAATTTTGTAGGTAATAAGTAGAATCGTAATTCGAGAATCATGGAAAATAATGGCATTCAGTTAAATACAATCGAAGAAGCAATTGCAGAAATTCAAGCGGGAAGAGTAGTTATTGTTGTAGACGATGAAAATCGAGAAAATGAGGGTGATTTCCTTACGGCTGCCAGAAATATGACTCCCGAATTGGTGAATTTTATGGCCAAGGAAGGTAGAGGTTTAATTTGTGTTCCGTTGGTGGAGGATCGATGCCGTGAATTAGGTATCGAAATGATGGTGAATAACAATACAGCTACCCATGCTACGGCGTTTACAGTTTCAGTGGATTTATTAGGATATGGATGTACAACAGGAATTAGCGCATCGGATCGATCAAAAACCATTCAAGCATTGATTAATCCTAAAACTAAGGTGGAAGAATTGGGTAAACCAGGTCATATTTTCCCCTTGGTAGCTAAGGCCGGTGGAGTTTTACGAAGAGCTGGGCATACGGAGGCTGCGGTAGATTTATCGGTGCTAGCAGGTTTTGAACCGGCAGGTTGTATTGTAGAAATATTGAAAGAGGATGGCGAAATGGCGAGGCTTCCGGAATTGATGGAATTGGCAGCGAAATTGAACCTAAAAATCATTTCGATTGAGGATTTAATTAAATATCGATTGCAGCACGAGTCCCTGATACAACGAGAAATTTCCGTGGAGATGCCCACAGAACGCGGGGATTTTGATTTGGTAGCGTTTCGACAAAAGGATACCCAACAGGAGCACTTGGCCTTGGTTAAAGGTTCTTGGTCTGAGGAGGAACCCGTTTTGGTAAGGGTACACTCCAGTTGTATGACCGGAGATATTTTTGGTAGTTGCAGATGCGATTGTGGAGAGCAGTTGCACAGGGCCATGGATTTAATTAACGAGGAAGGCAAGGGTGTAATTGTGTACATGAATCAAGAAGGCAGAGGCATAGGTTTGTTGAATAAGTTAAAAGCATACAAATTGCAAGAGCAGGGATTGGACACAGTGGAAGCGAACTTGCAACTTGGTTTTAACATGGATGAGCGAGATTACGGCGTAGGAGCTCAAATATTGCGCGACTTAGGTGTAAGAAAAATGCGCTTAATGAGCAACAATCCGAGAAAAAGAACTG
>CAYUNO010000172.1:0-5280 GCA_964446075.1 uncultured Flavobacteriaceae bacterium
ATCGCTTCAATAACTGTAGGCAATTCCTCCAGCACTGATTCTCCTACCCATCAACACCAACAAACCCGTGAGTATAAAGAACAAAGGCATATTATCCGAGTTGATCACCACCCCTGGCAGAACGGTTTCCGCCATAAAGCCTCCCCCAATCAATCCAAACAAAAGGGCCCCAATATTTTTGAAGCCACTGGCCATCCATATTACCAGTCCACTGCTCATCCAAATTGCCCAGAAAATAGGCCAAAAACTTAACGCTTTTTTTGCTGCAATCTCTACACTACCCCCACCCAATTGCACAAACTTCCAAACCACACCAGCCAAAATCAACGAAGT
Source organism: uncultured Flavobacteriaceae bacterium (assembly GCA_964446075.1). Lineage (GTDB taxonomy): Bacteria > Bacteroidota > Bacteroidia > NS11-12g > UBA955 > JAGKXC01. Next base: position 334 of record CAYUNO010000172.1, read on the forward strand.
CGCAAACGAAAATCTACGGAATCCAACCGTCCGTACCTGTCGTTTGATGAACTTAAATATCATAACTAACTTCGTTTATCCCGAAAATAAGATTCAATATTAGTGTAAAAGAATTTCTTAGACAACCCCACCTCATTTCACCCCAAAAGGCAAGAGATAAAGTTTATTAATGCATGATACAACTTAGTAAAACAACCTATTTTGGAGCAACTATGCACCTAAGGTTTTGCGGATGATCCCAACAATGCGATGCAATTGCGCTTCTGTTAAGTCACTTCCGCTCGGTAAACACAAGCCTCTGGCAAACAATTCCTCCGCAACGCCACTGCCAAAATACGGGGCAAAGGAATACACCGGCTGCAAATGCATCGGCTTCCACAAAGGCCTAGATTCTATATTGTTCTCAGCCAACACTCCACGTAATTCATCGGCCGATACCGAAATCTTAGTAGGATCCAATAGTATACAGGTCAACCAACGGTTGCTCAATGTTCCCGATTCCTCCATTTGAAAACTAACGCCTGAAATATTACCCAAATGCAAACGGTAATAGTCGAAATTGCTCCTGCGCGAAGCAATTCTATCGCCCAATACCTCAATCTGCCCACAACCCATTCCCGCTAATACGTTACTCAATCGGTAGTTATATCCAATTTCAATATGCTGGTAATAGGGATAATCCTGTCGAGCCTGAGTGCCCAAATGCTTGGCATGGTCAATCCACACCTTGTTGTTGGAAAGCATCGCTCCTCCCGCCGTTGTAGTGATGATTTTATTTCCGTTAAAACTCACTATGCCAATATCACCAAACGTTCCGCATTGCTGCCCTTTATAACTGCTACCCAAGGCTTCCGCGGCATCTTCAATAATGGGAATGCCGTATTTATGAGAAATTGCAATTAACTGATCCATTTTTGCCGGCATACCGTAAATATGAACTGGGATAATCGCTTTGGGTTTACGCGTAGGTATAACATCCCCGTTTTGCGTTGCCACCAATCGATCGTCCATGCATCGTAAAATGGCCTGCTCCAACATGTCAGGATCCATATTCCAGGTGTCGCGCTCAGAATCCACAAACACCGGCGTAGCACCCAAATAGACAACCGGATTGGCCGAAGCAGCAAAGGTTAAACTCTGACATAAAACAAAATCACCAGGACCCACACCCAATACTTGCAAAGCCAAATGTATGGCCGAAGTACCAGAATTAAACGCCGCCACCTGTTCCGCTCCCGTTACCTCCATAATCTTGGATTCAAACAAATCCACATTGGGTCCCAACGGAGCTAACCAGTTACTTTCAAATGCTCTCTGGATATACCTTTGTTCCCTTCCACTCATGTGAGGGGGGCTTAGCCAAATGCGATCGGGAGATTGAGATTTCTTCTCCCACTGCTTGGCACCCGCGCCCAACGAATCAGTACCAACTTCTTGGTTGCTAATTTTGGGAATTTCCGTGGTATGCTCTTTTTTCAAGTTAAATAAAAATTAAGGCTGTTCACAAAGGATAATACAAGTTTAACGCCAATTACCGGCGCAGACCGCATGTCAAGAACCCATAACTCCCAAATGTGAGTTATTATTAGGTTTTAATAATAAGTTTACTACCTTCAAATTTCTACTAAACCCGAAATTTGCATATTTTGGCACGATACATAGCCCGTTGCCCAACTCAATCCAACCCCAAATCCACACAAAACCAAGTTACCCGTAAAGGGTTTATCGTTAAAAACCTCTGTAGCCATCAACAACGGAATACTCGCACAACTGGTATTGCCAAAATCACGCAAATTACTCGGCGCTTTTTCCGTTGGAATTCCCAATTTCGATACAATTCGATCGTTCATCATTTTATTGGCCTGATGAAACAAGAAATAATCCACCGTGCCAAAATCCAAATTCATGGCAGCCGCCAAGCTCTTTACCGTCTTCGGTGCCCTGCTGATTCCAAAGCCAAACACCTCCATGCCGTCCAACCACGAATGAACCTTGGCCCGAACAATTCCATCTCCATAATCAATCATTTCATACGATTCTGGAGTGGGTCGATTTCGAAATCCACTGTGCGGAGTATATATGGCTTGATACCCAGAACCATCGCTACCCAAATCAAAATGCATCGGTGCAGCAGTTGGATCAAATTGCAGCAGCGTGGCCGAACCCCCATCGCCAAACAATAAATTTCTACTTTTATCCAACGGCGACGACGTTAGCGAAGCCGTATCTCCAACCAACAACAAGGCATTGCCGATGCGGCCGGCGGAGATCAAAGAACTCAATACATACATTCCATACACGTAGCCGCTGCAGCCCAAAGCCACATCAAAGGCCAACGTGGTCTTTGGCAAACCCAACTTATCCTGCAGAATCACCGCCGTTGCAGGATTCCGAAAATCCGGCGTCTGGGTTACCAAAACCAAAGCATCTATGCTTGCTTTTTCAATGCCCATGTCCGATAATAGTCGTTCTGCCGCAGCCTGACATAAATCCGCTGTGGTCATTCCTTCTTCCACACAACGCCTGCGCTCTATCCCCACTGAATCAAACAATTTATCCAGCTCCTCCTTTGTAAATAAAGGACTATCCCGATTTTCAACCACATGTTTAGGTACTGCCGCAGAGACTCCGGCAACTCGAACATGTTCTATTGTAATATTCGCCATGAATTAATGCTAAAATTTATCGCAACGTGGTTCCACCGTCTACCACCAAATTTACTCCGGTAATCCAAGCCGCTTGGTCCGATGCCAAAAACACCACCGCTTCCGCCACTTCTTCGGGTGTACCCAATCTACCCAACGGCACCTGAGCCCCGAAATCCTCTATCGACTCCTCCAAGGAATACGCTGATTTCATCCCGGAATCCAACAAACCCGGCGATACCGCATTGACCCGTATTTTCTGACTCGCCAATTCCAAAGCCGCGATGCGAACATACGAATCCACCGCACCTTTACTGGAACCGTACATTCCATTGGAGACAGTAGCGTAGTTTGCCGAAATAGACGAAACAAACACCACGCTTCCTCCTTTATTCAATAACTTCTTCTTTAATATCTGTTGCATCAACACCATGGGTGCGAATGCATTGATGGCAAAGACCGAATTCAATTTGTCCAACGTAATAAACTTCAACGGAGCTTTGGTATTCACCCCCGCCGAATGCACCACCACATCCACAGATTCCTGCAACACATCCACCAACGTTTCAACCTCCGACACCAAATCCAGCACCACCATCTCGTGCTGCTGAAATTCATGGGTATTCAATGCCCCAAGTACCTCCGCCAATCGGGATTTATCTCTACCCAACAATACCACCGTACCCCCCAATTCCGATATCCGCAAAGCCACCGCCTTGCCAATGCCAGAACTAGCCCCCGTAACTAAAACTCGTTTTCCGTTAAAATTCATACGTTAAATTATTAACTCTCTCATCACCACCATTTTCGCGGTTGGGATATTCTAACAGCTCACTCACCACCATGGGTCTGGTTTCTATCACCGCTGATCCCCAAGACAGTCCAACACCAAAACCACACAACAACAACCGCAAGGATTGATTCCGAAGCGATTCCGCCAACTCCGTCACCATCAACAACGGCAACGTAGCACAACTGGAATTACCAAATCGATCCAAATTCATGGGCACTTTATCCGAAGGTAAGCCCAATTTCTTGGCTATTTTATTAATCATCATCTTATTTGCCTGATGAAACAGGTAAAAATCCAACGTATTCAATTCAATTCCGAATTCAGTACACAATAACCTAACCGATGTTGGCACCTTCGATACCCCAAACGAATACACCTCCAATCCATCCATGGCTTCGTGCAACCGAGATCGACGAATTCCTTGACCGTAATCATTAACCACAAACGACTCCTCCGTTACCGGATTTCGGCAACCTCCGTCTTCCAATATAATTGCCTGAGCACCCGAACCGTCCGTCCCAAATTCAAAACACATGACCAAATCCTCTCCGGTAAATTCCAGCGCCGTAGCCGTTCCAGCATCGGCAAACAAAGGATACACACTTTTATCTTCCGGAGAAGCGTAGTGAGACTGCGTGTTTCCCGCCAATAATAATCCTTTTTTAATTTTGCCACTGCTCATCAAAGCCCCGATAACCTGCAATCCATGCGTATAACCCGAACAACCCAAGGATATATCCAAGGTCATGCAAGAAGTAGATAATCCCAATCGCTCTTGCAACAGACACGAAGTCGCTGGCAACTTATAATCTGCCGTGTGAGAAACAAACACCAAAACGCCAATATCCTCTAAGGGCCAAGCCAAATCTCGAATCAACTGCTTTGCCGCGGTATAACACAAATCCGAAGTGCAAACCCCAGGCTCCGTTACCCGCTTCTCTGCAATACCCACACTGTCCAAGAATTTTTGGTACTCGTCATTAGTAAACAACGGATATTCCGAATTCTTTACCACCTGTTCCGGCACACAGGCCGAAACTCCAGCAATCGAAATTCCGCTTAATTGATTTAACGACATTTTCGCTTTTTAACGCAATCCAATCCCCCCGTCTATCACCAGCGAAGTACCAGTGATATAGGAACTAGCATCAGATAATAAATAGATAATGGCATAAGCCACTTCTTCCGGTTTTCCGTACCGTTTTAACGGATACCGTTGTTTATCGGCTTCATATTGTTCTGGGGTGATTAACCCCGATTTGCCAACCATTTCTGTTTCGATCATCGCCGGATTTACACTGTTCACACGAATCCGTTTTCCTGCCAATTCCAAAGCAGCAATTCGCACAAATCCTTGAATTCCAGCTTTGCTAGTAGTATACATACTGTATGCGTAGGTAGCTTGTTGAAATGCAGCGATGGACGAAGTAAATACTACCGATGCGCCTTTTTGTAGACGCTTGGCTTTTATCAAACGATTCAATAAAAAAATCGGACCCAGTGTATTGG
>CAYUNO010000173.1:0-5259 GCA_964446075.1 uncultured Flavobacteriaceae bacterium
CCGATTTCAGTCGGAACCCCAATTCCGATCGAGACTTTCGCTCACTTACTACAATCAAATACCCAATTTGTGGCTGCAACATCCACGTGTGTGAAACTTTATTCAATTTAAACGGCTTACTTCCCGGCAATCTATCGTTGATTACTAAAATCTCTCCTGGATCTCGTAAAACACCCAATGACAAGCCGCCCCACTTCGCTTTATTATTGAAAAATCTTGGCTGTAATTCGGGTTTCTTCAGATGGCCATATGCCCATATACCCATATCAAAACCAAATTGCCTGGCTTGGATATTCAATCCTACACTGTGTGTTCCTTGCGCTTGGATTGATATAGTTACTTGAATACAAAGAACTAAAAACAACCATTGAGCAAGTTTGCTAAATCGCTCACGTAACCCCCAATTAAATGTAGTGAAAAATCGAATAAGACCCAAAAATCCACCAATTCTAATGTCACCATCTTTTTTGATTGATTTTAATATGGTCTTCGATGTAGGCAATACACTCAAACCCATCACCTCACTACAATCCAAAATCGAATGTATTAAATCCGTTGAATAACATCCTGTAGAAGCATTCCTCCTATTTGATTTACTCCAAGGTAATTGTTTACAGAGTGATATCGGATTCATTTCAATATATACAGAAGGCTAATGCCGTAGAATTTTGATTTAAGAGAGTAACAATTATAACAAAGTTACGTTTCTCCCACAACTTGATTTTTATTGTGGATAACCAAATAAATTGCTCCACTTTCTCCCACAACAGCAAAAACCCTTGATTTTATTGAAGTTTTATTTATATTTGAAGCCTGCAACCAAATCAGAATCCTCATGAAAAACCCACAAATCACGGCAAGTGTGGTATTTTGTGGAAAAGTGGTGGTTAAAAAGGGAAGAATGTGGGAAATTATGGGAATTTCTGATTTTATTTAGCAGACAGAAAAAACCAGCACTCTATGTCAGCGTTTATTGGCGAGTTTAACTGCAAATTGGACGAGAAAGGAAGGCTTTCCATTCCATCCAAGCTTAGGGCACAGTTCCCTGAGGCTGCAGGCAATATGCTCGTTGTTAACCGCGGCTTTGAGCAATGTTTGGTTCTTTACACCAAGGAAGACTGGTTGATGGAAACTGCCAAGCTAACAGCCGTTGATGATTTTATGAGCCCCGAAATCCGGAGGTTCAAACGTATTTTCACCAATGGAGCCAATTTGGTTCAGATCGACAATGCCCAACGGATTTTGATTCCTAAAAAGTTATTGGAGTACGCCTCTTTGCAAGACGAAGTAGTTTTAGTAGCCAACGGAAACAAAATCGAAATCTGGGATCAGGCATTGTACAACTCTGAACTCAATGTGGATTCTGCCGAATTATCGGAATTAGCAAAACTGTTCCATCAACAAAAAAACCAAGGATAAAGAATCGCATGCGCTGGCAACCTCTGTTTGCCTATGTACCACTATCACGAACCCGTTTTACTACAACCCAGCGTTGATGCCCTGGTAACCAACCCGGATGGCACCTACGTTGACGTTACTTTCGGTGGTGGCGGTCACAGCAGAGAAATCCTTTCTCGTTTATCCGAAAAAGGCAAGCTAATTTCCTTCGATCAAGACGAAGATGCCCTTGCTAATCGCATAGACGACCCACGATTCACGCTGGTTAATCACAATTTCTCCCATTTAAAAGCTTACTTACAATACCTTGGTGCAATCCCAGTACAAGGGATATTGGCCGATTTGGGAATTTCTTCGCACCAAATTGATGTCGATAATCGGGGCTTCGCCCATCGTTTTAATGGTCCATTGGACATGCGAATGTCGCAACAAAGTTCTGTTACTGCTGCTACTCTGTTGAACCAAAGTCCATTAGAAGAGTTAATTAAAATCTTCCGCAACTATGGCGAGATTCCCAATGCCGGAAAGTTGGCTCAAACCATTGTTAACGCAAGAAAAGGCGATTCCTTCAGCACGATAGAGCAATTCAAACAACAAATTAGCAACTGCACCCCAAAGGCAACCCCTGCCAAATACTTGTCGCAAGTATTTCAAGCCCTACGCATTGCCGTAAACAAGGAAATGGAAGTACTTGAAATATTTTTAAGTGACGCCGAACACTGCATTGCTACAGATGGCAAACTGGTAGTGATTTCTTACCATTCCCTGGAAGACAGATTAGTTAAACACTTATTTCAAACCGGAAATACGGAAGGGAAAAGACATACCAACCTGTATGGAGGTGTTGACAAACCCTTTGATCCTCAACCCAATAAGGCCATAACACCTTCTGAGGAAGAAATTGAAAGAAACAAACGTGCGCGCAGCGCAAAAATGAGAATCGGAGTACGCAATCCATGGAAAACAAACAACCAATAAATCCCTTCAACCAACCTTTAGTGGACAAAACATCCACCAATGCAGCAAATCCAGTTGCTCCAGGGTTGCGCGATGCAGCAGCGAATATTGGGGATCATCCAGCAGCTAAGCCATCTACCCAGAGTGCCATGGCGGATAATCAAAAAACGCAACCATCGTCTACCCAAAATAGCACCTCTGCACCTGTCCAAGGGGAAATCTACAACAGCCCCTCCCGTCGCAGTTGGCTGCTATTTGGCATCACCTGCTTTTTACTGATGCTTATTTATATATACAACTCTGGGCATGCAAATAAAGGTTTGCGAACCAAAGAAAAACTATCCAAAGAACTCAAAGAACTTAATTCTGAAAGCATCTCATTGGAGAGTCAAATCACCAATGCATCCACCCAATCGGCCTTAACACAACGACTAGAAGGAACCGGATTAAAAGAGATTACCACGCCACCCATTAAGTTGGTTAAAAAGAAAAAAGACGAATGAGCAGTCCAAAGGTAAATACACGTAAATCCATTTTAGTTCGCGCATACGTTGCCGTTGCGTTCATATTGGCATTTGCCTTATACCTCGTTTTCGGGATAGCAAAACTTCAATTCGGCAAAACCGGTGAATTCGCTCAAGCAAGAAAAAATCAAAGCACTCGAGTAAAGGAAATACTCGCACTGCGCGGTAATATTTATGCAGCCGATGGATCTCTACTAGCTACTTCGGTTCCTAGATACGACATCAACATGGACCCCAATGCAGATGGTCTAACTAAGAAGCTTTTTGATGAAAAGATTGATAGTTTTTCGGCACTTTTAGCCTTACAATTCAATAGTAAATACAAAACTGCCTCTGAATGGCGCACTTTTATCAGTCAGCAACGCAAAAAGAAATCGCGATTCATTAGCATTGCTAAAGATGTTGGTTTTGAACAAGTAAAAAAAGTAAAAACCTGGCCAATTGCTAGAGAAGGAAAATTTGTAGGAGGAATATGGTTCGAGGAAAAAGGGAAACGCATGTACTTCATGGGAGACCTAGCCAAAAGAACCATTGGAAGATCAGAAAACGGAACACAAGTTGGTTTGGAAGGGGCGTTCGACACATTGCTTCGCGGAAAAAACGGCAAACAACTACAGCAACGTATGCCAGGTGGAATTTGGAGGCCCTTGCCTACGGGAAATCAATCCACCCCTGTTAATGGTGCTGATATTGTAACAACCTTGGATGTTAGAATCCAAGACATTACCCAATATAGTTTACTAAAAGGCTTGCAAGAAGTTCAAGCACATCATGGCTGCGCGGTTGTTATGGAAACCAAAACGGGTGCCATAAAAGCGATGGCAAATCTCAAACGCGGTACCGATGGTCAGTATTACGAATCTCAGAACTACGCCGTTGATGAATTTACCGAACCCGGTTCCACCTTCAAGGTACTGGCTGCAATTTCTCTCTTAGAAGACAAAAAAGTCACATTAACCGATAGCATCAACAACGAATGGGGCAAATGGAAATACTACGAATTAGATTTAGTAGATGCGGTTACTCCCAGAAAGAAATTCTATACCTTATCCGAATGCCTGCAAAACTCCTCCAACGTAGGAACAGTAAAATTTGTACTACAGCATTATAAATCCGATCCCGAAGACTTCACCGATCATGCAATAAAGTTGGGACTACATATAAAACCTAACTTCGATATTCCGTCCTCTAATTTCCCTACAATTAAGACGCCCGAAAGCAGCGACTGGTCGGCCATTTCTCTGCCCTCCATGAGCATTGGTTATTATGCCAGAATATCGCCGCTGCAATTGTTAATGCTATATAATACGATAGCAAATAAAGGGGTGATGATGCAGCCGTACATGGTTTCAGAAATCAGGGCTCAAGGCAAAAAACCTCAAATTATCGAACCAAAAATCATCAACAAGGAAGCTATTTCTGTACAAACAACGCAAGTGCTTACCCAGATGCTCACCAATGTTGTGGATAAAGGCACTGCTTCGAATATCAAAAATGAAAACTACAAAATTGCTGGAAAGACGGGTACCGCATGGCTATCATCTGGAAACAAAGGGTACGGTGAGAAAAAAGAATTTCAAGCAGCATTTGCCGGATTTTTCCCTGCCGATAACCCTCAATATACCATCATTGTTGTGGTAAACTCTCCCAAGGGAGTTAAGTATTCCGGTTCTCAGATTTCCGCTCCAATTTTCAAGGAAATTTCCGATCGCATATATGCAACCCACATAAAAACACAACCGGTTATTTCCAAGTTTTCCGTACCCGAAGCACCGGGCGTTTTGAAAGGCGATTTTTACCAAACCCGCATGCTCTTCAATGAACTTGGAATTAGTTCGCAATTGATACAACCGGACTCAATCACAGAATTGCCCAAATTCATCGAACCAAATAGGGAAGCTCATTCGGTTAAATTAAAACCCGTATCGTTTAACAATTCTCAAGTCCCCGACGTGCGCGGAATGGGAATTCGTGATGCCATGAAAGTGCTAAATTCCATGGGGTATCAAGTTACATTTAATGGATACGGAAGAGTGACAGACCAAAGTCCATCCCCTAATACTTCCCGCAAAAACGCTGGAAATTCCATCCACTTAGTACTTAAACCCTTCTAACCATGAACAGGCAATTATCTTCACTGTTAGAATCCATTTCATCCACACAATGTTTGGGAGCAGACGTGCATTCTCAGTCTATCCAGGACATCACCATAGACTCGCGCAAGGCTTCCACCGGGGTGTTATTTGCCGCTATACAAGGTACGCAAGTAGACGGACACGACTTCATCCCCAAAGCTATTGAACAAGGTTGCACTGCTATTTTATGTTCAACATCACCCAAAGAGATTAATCCAAAATGCTGCTACATCTTGTGTGCCGAT
>CAYUNO010000174.1:0-5238 GCA_964446075.1 uncultured Flavobacteriaceae bacterium
CCCCCTAAATAGCCTCCAATTTTTAACTGACCAACATCTAACGGCCAAATCCCACTTCATGCAATTGTTATGGCCACAAGCACAACTAAACGCTTCCAATGCAACGTACTCGGTATATGCTTGGTATCACCAAAACCAATTTATCCTATTTGCTTTTTATCAGTCGGAATTGCTTATAGCCAATACTTACCGCGTAAATAATCCCCAAGAGTGCCTGTACTTTACCTTGCTGCCTTTCCATCAACGCAAAATGAAGCCATCGGAATTGAAGGTATCTCTATTTGCTGACTTTCAATCACCACAAGGAAATCAAACCAAACAGGTTTTCTCTAAACTCATTCCCCATACCCAGTTTTTAAATAATATCGACCAGGAAATAATCAATCAAAATCCATCACCCATGGCTCATTTTGTTTCATTTCTAATAAATGCAGAAGCATGCGCATTACCGGTGGAGAATTAAAAGGTCGACAACTACTTACAGGATTTGCAAACCACGTCAGACCTTCTACCGATAGAGTTAGGGAATCCTTATTTAACTCTCTCCAAAATCAAATTAATCTGGCAGAAACCAGTGTTTTAGACCTCTTTTCAGGGTCGGGCATTATCGCCCTTGAATTTCTATCGAGATACACTGCTTCGGTAACTTCGGTGGATTTGGATAAAAAAAACATAGCCTACCAAAAGAACATTCGTCAAGAATGGAGAATTTCTCACGAGAAATTATCGCTGGAATCCAAGCTACCTGCAGACAAATCAAATTCAACACCAACTACATCCAGTGCTTCGGTTGGCAATTGGGAAATAATCATGGCTGATATTTGGAAGTATATCCCAAAGGTTACGGATACCTACGATGTTATTTTCGCCGATCCTCCGTATCACATGCCCAACGTTCAGCAATTGCCCTCCTTGCTGATACCCTTATTAAACCCTCAAAATCCAGATTCCGTTTTATTGTTTGAACATAAACCCCAACTGCAATTCCCCTCTTCAAGCACACCCCAATCCGTAAAAAACTACGGCTCCTCCATCATCTCGTTTTTTAAACAGTAGTACCTATATTCGCTTTGACTCTATTTGAAAAATACTAATGACTAACATTGCTGTGTTTCCAGGCACCTTCGATCCTATTACAGTTGGACACGAGGACATAATAAATCGATCATCGCCGTTATTCGATAAAATAATTGTAGCCATCGGAATTAATACAAAAAAAACCACATTATTTCCCTTGGAAACTCGTATTGACTGGATCAAGAAAACCTTTGAAAATAATCCTAAAATAACCATTCAATCCTACGAGGGATTAACCGTAGAGTTTTGCAAAAAAAACAATGCTAAATTTTTAATTCGCGGTTTACGCAATGGATCCGATTTTGATTACGAAAGTCATATTGCACAATTAAATAAAGCCTTGTGGAATGATATCGAAACAATTTTCATCACTTCCAGCCCAGAACTTTCATACATCAGCTCAACTTTGGTCCGTGACCTAATTATACATCAAGCAGAATACCAACGATACCTACCTGAGGGTATAAGATAAAACTGCAAAAAACTAAAATTTACTGCGCCTTCGCTTCTGCGTGCTTATCCAATGCACGTTTAACTATATCACGAATACTTTGGTAAGAACTAAACTCTTCCGACTTAAACCACTCCAAATCAACAAATTTGACTTCACTAATTCCTTCTTCTACCTGAGGTTTCAACGTGGATTTACCTGTACAGTTCATGAAATACCAGTGGGTTTCTTTTAACATGATGGCATCTTCTTCGAAATAGGCATGATAACTTTCCCCAACCTTCTCGCTAATATTCAACATATTTATTCCGGTCTCCTCCATCACTTCACGCAATGCAGCAGCCATTCTATCTTCATGTCGTTCTATCTTACCTTTCGGCATATCCCAAATACCATTTCTTTTGATGGTGAGCATTTGGTTATCCTTGTTAAATACAAGGCCTCCTGCTGCCTGAATGACCGTGTATTCAGCTTTAAATTCATTAAAGACCGCCTCCGGTTCCGGACAAATTAATCCGAAGTTCATCACCCTGCCATACGTCTCCGTAGACATCAAAATCTTAAAACTTTTGTGCAGTTCATCGTCCCCGATATAGTACAAGTTACTAAGCCCTCGTAACGCACTCGGAGAATCCGCAATCACTAACGCACTTTCGTTAAAGTAGATTTTATAACTTTGCGCACTCATGTCCAATACAAGCGCAAAGTTAGCAAAATTTCTTCTCGAAATAAAGGCTGTTAAACTAAGTCCATCTAAACCATTTACTTGGACCTCCGGAATTCTCTCTCCTATCTACTGCGATAACCGCATGGTTCTATCATTCCCCGAGGTTAGAACCTTCGTGGCCGAAGAGCTAGCAGCCACTATTTCCAAGGAGTTTCCCACCGCAAACCGTATCGCCGGTATCGCTACCGCCGGTATTGCGCACGGCGCTCTGGCCGCTCATATTCTAAATGCACCATATTGTTACGTAAGACCCGAACCAAAAAAACACGGTCTTAAAAATCAGGTAGAAGGCGAATTATTACCAGGTGATAACGTGGTTTTGGTTGAAGATCTTATTTCTACCGGAAAAAGCAGTTTTCAAGCCGTTGAAGCAGTGCAAGCAGTAGGTGCAAATGTTGTAGGTGTAGTCGCTCTATTTACATACGGTTTTGCAAACGCTACTGAAAAGTTTGCGAGCGCGGGAATTCCTGTTTTCACACTAACCAATTTACCTTCACTTACCCAAGTAGCTGCCGAAAATGGATATATTCAGCAATCCGAATTAGAAACGGTTAATAACTTCGCCCAAAACCCACAAGAATGGGGTGGAAAGGGTTAAGGATTATTATTTGCTAAAATAAATTTTTTTGCAGTTACCAAAGAAATATTTACGCATTGATGCATGTCTAAATACTGATATAATCCTAGCCTACCAATAAATGTTACTTTTTCATTTTCAATCAATTGATATTGAGTATAAATGTCTTGATTCTCTCCAGAAATATCCTTAACTGGATAAAATCGTTCCATATTATTTTCCAAATAATCGCAAGGCTCTTCGTAAGTTAAAATTGTAAATTCATCGTTTTCTCCATGATTAGGGAAATTTTTCCACTCTACCACCCGTGTAAACGGACCATTATGAGTGAAGTTTACTTGCGAAACTGGAAATAATCGGGGTAATGGCAATGTTAATCGATGGAATTTGATTGATCGATAAGGAAGCTTTCCATACCTATAATCGTAATACTCATCAATGGGCATACTGCAAAATACATGGTCAAATTGCTCCTCCATTTCCTTTTCAAATTCCGTATTTATTCGAATCGAAATATTTGAATGATCTAAAATCCGTTCAAACATTTTCGTATAACCCTCTTTCGGCATGAATTGAAATTCATCATTAGGGAAATAATACTCATTATCATCCTCTCTCATCGGTACTCGATTTAAAACCGCTGGATCCAATTTTTCCAACGGCATATTCCACATCTTCTCAGAATAAGGCCGGATAAATGTATCAATTAAATTATCCTCCCCTACAATCTCCTTAGTTTCTCGATTTATTGGCAATGTAACCAACCTGCCATCGTTTAACATCGCTTTTACCTTGTGCTTGTAGGGTACCCAATCTGTAAACCTACTTAACCAAGTAAATACTTTCTCATTATTCGTATGAAATATATGAGGCCCGTACTGATGAATACGGATACCATGTTCATTTACAAAATCATAAGCATTTCCACCAATATGGTTTCTTTTATCAATAATTTCAACACGATACCCATTTTCAGCAAGCTCCCTAGCAATTGTCGCACCAGAAAAACCACACCCTACAACCAACGCTCGTTTCATAAATACATTTCCTTTTTTTGCAAAGAAATGTCTACAAATCGTCACATCCTAATGTTGCCCTCTACCATTTTCTAACTTTCTTAATATATTATCCAACGTGTCAATCTCTGCAACGGTTTTATCCTTTCTCCATCGTACGATTCGAGGGAATCGTACCGCTATTCCACTCTTATGTCTACTGCTTTTAGATATTCCCTCAAAAGCAACCTCAAACACCAATTCCGCATCCACACTACGCACCGGCCCAAAACTCTCCCGTGTATGATTCTTTAACCACCGATTAATTTCCTCCAATTCAGCGTTCGTTAACCCCGAATATGCCTTAGCAAATGGAACCAAACGCTCACCGTCACGCACCGCAAATGTGAAATCTGTATACAACGAGGCCCGCTTCCCATGACCCCGTTGAACGTATATTAAAACACAATCTACCGTCTCCGCAGCAACCTTCCACTTCCACCAAGCTCCGCGCTTACGGCCACCTAAATATTCACTGTCCTGTCGCTTTAACATCAATCCTTCAGTAGCAGCCGTTGCCGAATTGCTCCGATATTGCCTAACTTCCTCCCAACTGCAAACTTCTATTCTCGGCGAAACCTTAACCCCTCCTTTATCCAAACCGGCCAAAAAATCCTCCATCAAAATTCGCCTCTCTACCAACGAAGTAGTACGCAAATCTTCGCCTGCTATTTCCAAAATGTCATACGACATAAACACCACCGGACATTCCTCCAATAATTTCTTACCTACTTGTTTCCTGCCTAACCTGCGTTGCATTTGCTGAAACGACGCCGGTCTACCATCAACCCATACCAATAATTCTCCATCCAAAACCACATCCCCAACCAGTAACTCCTGCCAAATATTCACTTCCGGAAACATTTCATTAATTAATTCCTCTCCTCGGCTCCATAACCATACATTCTTACCACGTTTTACCAACTGAGCACGGATTCCATCCCATTTCCATTCTACTTGCCATTCATCTACTTTGCCCAATTTGTCATCTAAACCAAATTCTTCACTAACATCCACTAAAAGCTCTTCCAAGGAATAACACAAGGCAAAAGGGAAAGGAACAGCTTCTGCACCCGATCTTCCAACCTCCACCAAATCACGATAACTAACCTCTTCAGGTTTCCAATTACCCATCAATCGATGCTGTACTTCTAATACAGACAATCCTTCTACCTCTGCAATGGATTTAAATAATAATTGCTCCGATACCCCAATTCGGAATCCCCCAGTAAGAAATTTATTGAAAACAAATCGCTCCATCGATTCCAATTCCCTCCAAACCGATAAAACCCATTGCTTTTGCTCTTCCACATCCGCCTTTTTCATCTCCAACATCCGTTGAAAAATTGAA
>CAYUNO010000175.1:0-5231 GCA_964446075.1 uncultured Flavobacteriaceae bacterium
ACCCAAACATTATTTTCGGTAATAATTTCGGTTTCTTCGCTTCTTCCAAGAGCAGCAACGGAGGAAACATATAGAAGTTTTTTAATTCCCTTATACAAGCAAGTGTTTACAACATTTCTGGTGCCAATAACGTTGGTTTGGTACAATAGATTTTGGTCCTTTTTATTGAATGATACGGCTGCTGCACAATGAAAAAACAATTCACAGTTTTCTGAAAGAGCGATTAATTCGTCGGTGCTGTTTAAGTCCCCTTGGATCCATTCCGGCTGTAGGTGTTTTGGCAACTCATAATATTGGTGTATGGAATCGAAGAACTTGATTTTGTTTTTATTTCGATATAAGGACCGCACGGAATATCCGTTTCTAAGGAGTAGGCAGGTTAGATGCGCGCCTACAAATCCTGTTGATCCCGTTACACAGACCTTAATATTTGACATTTCGCTACAAATTACATCAAAATCGGTCATAGATGTACACGTAAACAATAAATCGGAAGTAAGTTTGTAGTATGAAAAAGTTGCTCATTCTCAATGGCCCTAATTTGAACTTGCTGGGTCAGCGGGAGCCGGAGATATATGGAAAGGAGTCGTTTGAAGAGTATTTGGAGAATTTACGAAATCGATATTTTGGAATAGGCTTGGAGTATTTTCAGTCTAACGTAGAGGGTGAGTTGGTAAATTGGCTACAAAAAGCGGAGGCCGATGAAACTGTTTCTGGGGTGGTGTTAAATGCGGGAGCTTATTCGCACACCTCCATCGCTATTGCCGATGCAATTTTGGCTATGAAAAAGCCGGTGGTTTTGGTGCATATTAGCAACGTTTATGCTCGCGAAATTGAACGGAGAACGGATTTGTTATTGGGTGCAGCAGATGGTTGTATTACAGGACTGGGTTTGTACGGTTACGATTTGGCGTTGCGCTATTTAATGAGTAAAATGCAATAATTATGGGATTAAGACAGGAGAAATTTGCAAAGTTAATTCAGCGTGATTTGGGTGAGTTGTTTACCATCAATAAATCATGGACAGGAGGAGCATTTATAACCATTAGCGAGGTAAATGTGAGCCCCGATTTGGGTTATGTTAAAGTATATCTAAGCTTGTTTAATAACCCTAACAGAGCAGCGATAATGTCGTTATTAGAGGAAAACAACAAAGCGATCCGGCATGCATTGGCTCAAAGATTAAAAAATCAAGTGAGAAAAATCCCGGAGATTGTTTTTTTTGAAGACGAAACCATGGATTACGTGGTGAAAATCGAAAAGTTATTTGATTCTTTGAACAACGAAGATAAAAAGGACTAATACAGGCAGGTTTTGCTGGGATTGCCGTTTAAAATATCGAGGCGTTATTTTTTTTCTGGAAGTAACCCCAGTGTGGTGAATATTATCACGGGTATTTCTGTGATGGGGTATGCTGTGGGTGCTGCGGGCTTGGTGATTTTAATGAGTGCGCTAAATGGTTTTGAGACCGCGATTTTCTCATCTTATGAATTAACGGATCCTACATGGGTTTTGCGTCCGATAGAAGGAAAATCGAAGTTAGTAAGCAACGACGAATTAGGGGAATTGGGTTCGGCGAGGAAGAAGGCAACATTTATTTTACGGGATAAGGCGATATTAAAATACGGAGATCAACAGACAGCTTGTGAGGTGGTTGGAGTTGATAGCGGAATATATACGCTTTGGAATATGGACACAATTGTGTCTGAGGGAGAGGCTAGAATGTACGATCCGGTACGGGCTGAGCAGAATTACATTTCTGATTTTGCGTGGTTGGGTGAGGGTTTAATTTATCGCTTGGGAGTGGGTACTATTGATGCTCCAATATCCTTAATATCAATGGATAGAGGAAGTTCTGTGATGAGTGCGCAGGCATATAACGAAGTGGCTTTTATTCCTTCTGCGATGCTGCGACTACCGGAGGAAGAAAGTCAAAAGCAAGTATATATACGACTTGAGGCGGCTCAAGAGTTATTTCAAAACGAATCGATTAGTGAAGTTTTTTTTGGGTCGTTAAGCGAAGAAGAAACAAAACAGGTGAGACTATTTGGCAAGTCGCGAGGGATGGAATTGGTAAGTGGGAGGGAGATGCACAGCATGTTGTATCGGATGTTTAATTCGGAAAAATGGATTTCGTTTGCCATACTTTCCTTTGTTTTGTTGCTAATTACTTTCAATTTAATAGGTGCTTTAAGTTTGTTGGTTATTGAGAAACAGCGTGATTTTCGATTGTTTTATCGCTTGGGAATGGGGGAATATGCCATACAGTTTTTGGTGTTTGTTGAGGGTTTGATGGTGGCATTTGCGGGAACTTTGTTGGGAATTTTATTGGGAGTTGGGTTGGTGTTGTTGCAAGATCGATACGGGTGGGTTAAAACTGAGAGCACGTTTACCATGGCTTATCCGGTAGAATTGCGGCTAGAAGATTTGGGATGGATTTCGTTATTGACGTTTGTTTTGGGTGGTTTAAGCGCTATTTTGCCATCAATTCGTGCAAAAAAAATAGCTACTACAAATATAATTTTGGATAAGTAACGTATTAACAATGAAGTTTTTACTTATAGGTTTAGGAAATATAGGGGCGGAATACGATGGTACTCGCCACAACATAGGGTTTGATGTTGTAGATGCATTGGGAAAGCAGTTTTCGGCGGAATGGAGTGGTGTAAAACATGGAAGCTTGGCTAAATTTTCTCACCGTGGAAAGCAGATTATCTTGTTAAAGCCTAATACGTATATGAATTTGAGTGGCAAGGCTGTGAGTTATTGGATGCAGCAGGAGAAGATTAAACTAGAGAATATTTTGGTTATTACCGATGATTTGAGCTTGCCATTGGGTAGTTTACGTATGCGAGGAAAGGGCAGTGATGGTGGACATAATGGATTAAAAAGTGTGCAACAAAGTTTAAGTACAGTGGATTATCCTCGATTACGTTTTGGGATAGGTAATGATTTTGCGCAAGGCAGACAAGTGGAGTTTGTATTGGGGCAGTGGGGAGAGAGTGAGCGAGAAACTGTTGAAAAAACCATTGAAAAGGCCGCCGATGGTGCGTTGCAATTTTGCACATTGGGTTTGGGTTTTGCCATGAATTTTACAAATACGAATAAAGCATGAATAGTACGATAGAGACGTTGTTTACGCCAGCGTTGTTTCCGTATTTATCGGAAGGAGTTTCTGGAAAACAAGTAGTAATCATTGATATTTTGCGGGCTACTACAACCATTTGTGTTGCATTAGACAATGGGTGCAACGGGATGTTGGCTGTTTCGGCTACAGAAGATTCCGAAGTGTTTAGGGAGAGGGGGTATTTGTTAGCCGGGGAACGAAATGGTTATAAGTTGGAGGGTTATGATTTTGGAAATTCTCCTCAAGAGTTTACATTGGAAAAGGTAATGGGAAAATCTATTGTCATTACCACCACCAATGGCACCCAGGCTTTGGTGATGAGCAAGGATGCAGAAAAAATATGGGTATCTTCCTTTTATAATTTAACGGCTACGGTGGATGCGATTGTTGAGACGGGCTTACCTGTGGTGTTGTTTTGTGCGGGCTGGAAGAATCGTTTTAATTTGGAGGACTCCTTGTTTGCTGGTGCGATGATCGCATTGTTGCAGAAGCGAGGGTTTGATATAGAGGATGATGCTTCACGGGCGGCACTATCTATGTTTAAGGATGCTGGAAGCGATTTTTCGGGGTATTTAGCGAATGCTAATCACGTACAACGATTTAAATCGATGCACGCGGAGTCGGATCTGGAAGTATGTTTGCGAACAGATGTTAGTAAATTTGCAGTGATGGCCCAGATAAGGGAATTTTTAGTAAACGACAGAAAGGTTTGTGCTGGTGAATTGGTGCAATACGTTTCAGGAAGTGTAAATTTGCAGTAATCGATTGATAAAACAATGAATAGACCGATTCGGGTTTTGGTGGCAAAAGTTGGATTAGACGGCCACGATAGGGGTGCAAAAGTGATTGCATCGGCTTTGCGAGACGAGGGGATGGAAGTTATATATACGGGTTTGCGTCAAACACCCGAGATGGTGGTACAGGCTGCTATTCAAGAAGATGTGGATGTTATCGGGGTTAGTATATTGAGTGGGGCACACAACACCGTTTTTCCAAGAATATTGGATTTATTGAAGGAGAAGGAGATTAACGATGTATTATTAACCGGTGGTGGAATTATTCCGGACAGTGATGTTGAGCATTTAAACGGATTGGGTGTTGCCAAGCTATTTCCTCCAGGTACGGACACTAAAGACATAGCATCGTATATTCGAGAGTGGGTTTCTAATCATCGATCATTTTAATTAAGTTTCTTATGTACAACAATATAATTACTCATAACGAGGATAACATTTTAATCATCACCATCAATCGTGAGAGCAAGTTAAATGCTTTAACCATTGAGACTTTGCAGGAAATCAAGCATGCTGTAAATGCGGGAAATGAGGATGACGCCGTTCATGGAATGATCATAACAGGTTCCGGCACTAAAGCTTTTGCCGCGGGGGCAGATATTAGTGAATTTGCGAATTTTTCAGTGGATGAGGCTACTAAAATGAGTGCTAACGGACATGATGTGATGAACGCGATTGAGGAAGGAAACAAGGTTGTTGTAGCTGCAGTAAATGGCTTTGCTTTGGGTGGTGGTTGTGAATTGGCAATGGCTTGTCATCTGCGTGTGGCGAGTAAGAATGCAAAATTTGGCCAGCCAGAAGTGAATTTGGGTGTACCTCCTGGCTATGGAGGCACGCAGCGATTGATCCAATTGGTAGGAAAAGGAAAAGGGTTGGAGTTGTTGTTAACCGCCGATAGTATTGATGCCGATTCTGCTGAGCGTTTTGGTTTAGTGAACAAAGTGGTTGAACTGGACGTTTTGATGGAAGAGACAAAGGCGTTGGTTGTTAAAATTGCGTCTAAAAGTCCAAGTGCGGTGAATAAGATTTTCAAATGCGTTAATGATTTTTATAAGCCCAATGTGAATGGCATGCAACGTGAAATTTATGAATTTGGCGAAGCTTTTGGCACAAGCGACTTCCAAGAAGGTACGGATGCGTTCATGAACAAACGCAAAGCGGATTTCAGGAAAGGGTAAATAGCGATACAAGTTGATTGTGTATTGCTAATACTTGCGGAATTAGTGGTGTTTTTTCATCGTTGATGATAACAAAGTCTACCCTATTTTGTAAATCTTCTTCTGAAAATTGTTTTGAAAGTCGTTTTTTAA
>CAYUNO010000176.1:0-5227 GCA_964446075.1 uncultured Flavobacteriaceae bacterium
CGGCTATTCAAGAGTGGGTGCTATGGATCTTCAGAGATACGGACTTATTGGTGCTAAATCCGGATAATGCGGAATTAAAACGACTTGCAATTCCCGTTTTTCAAAAAGAAATTACAGTAGATCAAGGAATTTATCATTCGGTAGAATTACAAAACAGACAAATTCAGAAACAAGGGTATACTACCGAAGCTCATTTAAGGGCTTGTAATTTGTTTTACATGACGGATGATTTGCGCGAGAGAATTGAATGTGATGGAGATAAAGCCACTGTGATAGTTTCTGGTAAATCGTGGACACGAATCCAATTATCAGAGGAAATAAATGAATTTCCTGAGAGATTTAGTCCCAATGTACTATTAAGGCCGCTTTACCAACAAACAATTTTACCCAATATCGCCTACATCGCTGGACCTTCGGAGTATAAGTATTGGATGCAAATTCCCCAAGCTATGCATCATCAAGATTTAGTAATTCCAGCGCTTGTGATGAGGAAATCAGGGGTTTTCTTAAGTAAATCTTCCAAGAAGAAATTAGATAAATGGGGACTTACTCTTTGGGAATTGTTTAGTAATAGTTCAGAAGAGCTGCAATCAGGAATATTGAAAAAGGTTGGAGAAAATTATTCTATAAATACTCAAATTGATTCAATTGATTCTCAATTACAACAGATTAATGCAGCTTTGTATTCTTGGAAAAGCGATAAACTGAAAGCGATAAAAGAGCAAGGTGATCAGCTGTTACGAGAATTGAGAAAAACTGAGAAAATTGAACAAGAAAAAGCGGTGATTCGTGTATTGAGTGAATCGGAATGGAACGCATTAATGCATGTACAACAATCAATCGCCAATGTACAGAATCCACAAGAAAGGCAGTTTCATTGGATTCAAGAATTTTTAACATCACCAGAAGAGTTCTATCAGAATATTCAATCGCTTTGTCGATTAACACCAATTCCAGTTCAAGGGAGTGGTTCATTGGATTATTCAAGTCATTTGCAATACTTTACAGAAGTCTTTGTTGTAGTGTATTGACGCATTCAATATTGTTATTGAAGTTTTCAATAATAAAATGAAAAAAAACCATATCGTGTATTTGGCTATATTTGCCAATATCCATGAATAAACTAATAAAGGACTTTTCATCTTCCATTGTAGTGTTTTTAGTAGCGTTGCCATTATGTTTAGGAATCGCTCATGCATCGGGAGTGCCAGTTGTTTCCGGTTTAATTGCAGGGGTTGTAGGAGGGATAATCGTTGGATTTGCTAGCGGTTCAAACATATCTGTTTCTGGTCCTGCTGCAGGTCTAATTACGTTAATATTGGCTTCTATAGATTCCATAAAATCGGAACTAGGGGGCGTTGATGTTGAAATTGTCTCGGTTTTAGGAGCGGCGGTATTATTAGCAGGTATTTTTCAATTACTGTTAGGGGTATTAAAACTTGGTAAAATCGCTGATTTTATACCTGTTTCGGTAATCAAGGGCATGTTAGCTGCAATTGGTATTTTACTAATCCTTAAACAAGTTCCGCACTTGGTTGGTTGGGATGTGGATGATTTTGGAGACGAAGGGTTTAAACAATTGGACGGGGAAAATACCTTTACTGAATTAAGTAGGGCGTTCCAACATATTACTCCGTTGGCAATGATCATTGGTATTCTTGGTTTACTTATCCAAATGTTTTGGGAGTTGAAAATCATTAAAAATCAAAGTTGGTCGCAATGGATTCCAGCACCATTGCTAGTAGTGTTAATGGGTGTGGGTGTGAATTATTATGCGGCGGTGGATTGGAAAATTAATGGGAACGAACACATGGTTTCCATTCCTCCTTTGAATACTATGTTTTCCGGGTCGGGTGAGTCGGGTTTTCCTTGGCCAAATTTTTCTTTGATAGGATCGGTGGTGTTTTGGGTAATTGTGCTAAAAGTTGCTATCATAGCAAGTCTTGAAAGTCTATTAAGCTTAGAGGCAGCCGATAAAATTGATCCGCATAAGCGAATTTCTCCTGCCAATCGTGAGTTATTTGCGCAAGGTGCTGGCAATATAGTTTCTGGACTTCTTGGAGGATTACCGGTGACTGCTGTTATTGTACGAAGCTCTGCTAATGCCAATGCAGGTGCTCAAACCAAAATTAGTGCAATTTTGCATGGATTATGGCTGGTTTTGGTGGTTGCGTTTTTCCCGGGTTTTCTAAATTTAATTCCCAATGCCGCTTTATCAGCAATTCTAATTTTTGTTGGATATAAATTGGCCAAACCCAGTCTGTTTAAATCCGAATTTCAGCGCGGTTGGGGGGCTTTTTTACCCTTTGTGATAACAATTATTTCCATTTTATTGACAGACCTACTTCTAGGTATTGCAGTAGGTATGATTGTTGGATTCTATTTTGTAATTAAAACCAATTTTCATCGAAGTATAACGGTTGTTTCTCTGGAGAATACGCATTTAATACGATTTTATTATCAAGCAACGTTCTTGAATAAATCGCTCTTAAAAGAAAAGTTAACGCAACTACCAAATGGTGCTGAGGTTGTTTTAGATTTCACCAATTGTCATTTTGTAGATACCGATATCCGAGATATAATTGAAGATTTTGAAGCGGTGGCGGATGAACGCAATTTAAAAATACTAAAAAAATTTACCAGTGATTCTCACCAACATCGATTAATGAATTCCCAATCAAATTAAAACACACATGGAAACTACCAACAAATTATTTCTTTCTAATAAGGCATGGGCCATGGAAAAACTGTCCGAAGATGCTGATTATTTTAAGGAATTAGCAAAGGATCAACGACCTGCTTATTTATGGATTGGTTGTTCGGATAGCCGTGTGCCCGCAAATGAAATTATTGGTGCAGAACCAGGCGAATTGTTTGTGCATCGAAATATCGCTAACATGGTTGTGCATACCGATTTGAACCTGTTGAGTGTACTCCAATATGCAGTAGAATATTTAGAAGTAAAGCATATCATTTTATGTGGTCATACCGGCTGCGGCGGTGTTAAAGCTTCCATGACCCAAAATTCTTTTGATTTATTAAACAAATGGTTAAGAAATTTGAAGGATGTTTATCGATTACACCGTGATTCTTTGAATTCAATACAAGACGAAAACGAGAAATTGAATGAAATGGTGAAATTGAATATTGTAGAACAGGTAAATAATTTAGTAAAGACTTCCGTAGTTCAATCGGCATGGAAACATCATAATCGACCATTTATTCACGGTTGGCTATATAATATGGAGACGGGACTTTTGGACAGTATTATTGAAGCAAAACCAGGGGATCCAATTGATCCTATTTACGCATATTCCGATTTGTAACTATTAATCAAGAACAAACTCGACAAATAATTAGTTTTCTTTCTGTTTATCTAATCGAAGATTAATCAATTCGATAGTAAAGGAGAAAGCCATAGCGAAATAGATGTAGCCTTTATCTAAATGTTGTCCGAAACCTTCGGCCAACAATGATACACCAATTAATACTAAGAATGCCAAGGCCAATATTTTGATGGATGGATTTTGGTTTACAAAGTTGGCAATGGGCTCAGCGGCAACCAACATGACAACCATAGAAATAACTACAGCCGTAATCATTACCCATACATGATCTGCCATTCCTATTGCGGTAATTACCGAGTCTAAGCTAAAAACAATATTGATTACACCCATTTGGACAAGGACTGCAGAAAAACCGCTTGCGGATGTTCTTTCTTTGGTTTCTTCCTCAATGCCCTTCATCTTTAAGTGAATCTCGTGAACACTTTGATATAATAAAAATAAACCTCCTCCAATCAATAATAAGTCTTTCCCAGAAATGCCATTACCCATGATTACAAACAAATCGTGCTCCTGTTGTTGTACCCAATTGATACCCAATAACATAATTACACGAATTACCATGCCAATCATCAACCCATAGTTTCGTGCTTTTTTATGTTGATGTTGAGGGAGCTTGTTGGATAAAATGGAAATGAATATAATATTATCAATACCTAAGACAATTTCTAAAATCGTCAATGTAACTAAACTTATAATTATCTCTTGCATAAATAAAAGTGCAAATTTACTTAGTAGTTGTCAATCAATGTTTCTTTTTTTAACCAATCGGTTGCAAATTGTCGGTTAAAATAGGTGATTTGTCGCTTCGCATAGTTTCGAGAATGTTGTTTGATTTTTTCAATAGCTAATTCTAGAGAAATACCTCCTTTCAAATATTCAAATAACTCGGTGTATCCAACCGTTTTTAACACAGGTAAATCTGATAAATATAATAATTCCTCTACTTCTTGTAACAATCCATCGGCCATCATTTGGTCTACTCGTTGATTTATTCGATGGTACAATACATCTCTTTCTATTTCAATACCTACAATGCGAATGTTAATATCAGGAAATACCAGAGTTTTTTCGCCTTGATGAATTTCATGCAACGGTTTTCCAGTGCTCATGCAAAGCTCTAACGAGCGTTTAACTCTAGCGGGATTATTAATATCAATCCTTGTATTTGCTTTGGGATCAATTTCCAATAATTTCTTGACTAAAAATGAAAGTCCCTCGCTAATATTCCATTGATTTATAGTCTCTCTTAAGGAAATGTCGATGTCTGGAAGTTCATCAAAATCATAGAGTAAATGCTGCAAATACATTCCGGTACCACCCACCAATATGGCTGTTCCATTTTGGTTTAGTAAAGATTGAATAATGGGTCTGTATTGTTTAGCAAATTGCCCTGCACTCAATGAATCTTGGATGCTATGGCATGCTATTCCGTGATGAGTACATTGTAAAAGTTCATCCTTTGTAGGTCTGGCAACACCAATAATTAATTCTTTGTATAGCTGTCTACTATCGAAAGAAACTATTTCTGTACAGTGTTTTTTCGCCAGTTGTATTGCGGAATCGGTTTTACCCGAAGCGGTGGGTCCTCCAATGGCAATAATGGTTGGATTCCCCATAGGGATTATTTTAAGTCGTCAGCGTCTATGCCGTCTTGAAATTCGCCGAAACCAAATTCGTCGGTATTATCGTCCTCGTCCTCCTCATCATCATCAAAATCTTCGTCGTCTTCATCCAATAACTCTTCTTCGTGGTCGATTAACAGTGCTTTAGCATTTTTTGCTGCTAAAATCTTCTCGGCTAATGCATCGAATTCATCGTCATCCAACATTTTAAATTTGCCATCTTCCTTCTGCCTCGGAGCCTTGCCTTCTGATCTGTAA
>CAYUNO010000177.1:0-5181 GCA_964446075.1 uncultured Flavobacteriaceae bacterium
TTTATAGGATTTTTTATTGATTTGCGGTGCAATGGTAGGAAGCCGTAAAGTTTTTGTTGTTTTTAACAATGTGCTTTCAGTAGGCTTTCGTCGCTTCTTGTCTGGGTTGATTTTTATTTCATTGTTATTTTTCATTCAGCCCTTAACGGCCCAACCAATTTCATCAATAAAAAACTTAAAAATTGGGACAGCTGTGGGTTGGGAATTGGCTGATTCTTTGTCTGAAATCAGTGGTATCTGCAATGCCTTTCCTGTAATAGGAAGCAATTGGTTATTAGGGATTCAGGATGGCGGAAATTCGTCGGATATTGTTGTTTTTGATTGGGGAAATCGCAAGTCATTTGTAGTAGCTACAGGTTTAAATAATCGAGATTGGGAAGCGATAGCGCGGGATGATGAAAGGGTTTACATCGGCGATTTTGGAAATAATCGAGGTAATCGCCGGGATTTGAAAATTTATCGATTCTCCCATGTTGATTCCGCTGTTTTTTCTCAAAATTGGAAGAGTAATGTTACCGGAATTAATAAGGGAGGAATTAGGAATACGTCATTGGTTGATTCCATAGAATTTGCCTTTGAAGATCAATTGGATTTTCAACCGAGATTCCGACATAATTTTGATTGCGAGTCTATGTTAGTTCAAGACGATTCCATTTGGCTATTCACAAAGAATTGGAAGAATTTTAAAAGTAATGTGTATGTGCTTTTGAATTCTCCTGGAAAGCAGGTGGCTAGAAAGGTTGCATCTATAAATACTCGTTGTTTGATTACGGATGCATGTTGGCAAAATAGGGAAGTGTTGTTGGTAGGGTATTCTGTTTTTGGTAATCAATATATTTTGAATTTGGATTGGAATCGAAAGCGCATATTAAGTAGGAGAAAGATTGGGATAAAGCCGGCTCAAGTGGAAGGAATATCGGTGAATTTGCTACACGATAAAGTGTTTATATCAACTGAGAAGCGAAAGACTCAACGTGCTGCGATTATTGAATTAAAGTTTAAAAGAAAGTGACCCTACGTTTTGTGATTGTTTATGATTTTTTGTAACTTATTGGTGTTTTGGAGTCATACAATGGGATGAATCGTTTGAAAATCTATTTAATTGTTTTTCTAATGTTTTTGAGTTCGGCAGCCGGGGCTCAGGATTTTACGTTTGAGTATGAGAACATAGATGATTCTACGTTATGGTTTGTGAAGAATAACACTGCCAATCCGGTGAAGCCGACCTCGGTAACATTGAATTGGTATCACATGAAGCCCTATTTTGTTGCTTGGAATAATGATCCGGATCAACCGTTTTACAATAACACAAACCGAGAAACAAATGTTGGATTTAAGTATACATGGAAGTATAAAACCACCTATGGTTGTAGTATTGCTGATACCATTCCTGCTGGGGGACGTGTGCAAGTGGCCATGACCGTAAATTATGATGAGAATAACAGTGATACGGTAATGCCAGCCAATGTTACTTTGTTTGTTAATAAGGTAACGGGATTTGAGGAGCTGGAGGTGATTCCCAAAGGGAGCAGCTGCGGGTTCAAGCGTATTTATCTGAATAGCTATCATAAAAATCAAGGGATATCGTATTTTTCAACGGTTTGGACACCCATTACCAGTGGCAATTGCGTGGATGGTTTGGGGATGTTAATGGTTCCATTCAATGGATTTAATTTGAAACCAACACCGTCCGCTGTTATGCCGCAGTGCGCCAATGGTCGATTATGGACATCCTACGGTTATCCTATAGACAGTCAATTGTATTATGACGGTACGGAATCAGATGTAACCTATTGGAAGCAGGTTATTCAGGGGTTAGATCCGGGTGATTATTTGGCATATGCTTCACATGTGACGGTTAGTAAGGGCTTCATAGAAAACCTAAAATCCGAATTTGAATCCATTGGTGTGGATGTAGATAAATTGATTAGTGGTTGGAGTTCGTCGTCGGCGCAGTTGTTGATATTGGGTAGAAAAGGGGTTGGAAAAGGGAAGGCAGGTATGGTGTTTTCGCCGATTAACAATAATGCTTCGCCTAAGTCGGTTGTTGGAAATTTTGTAATGATCAAGAACCAAGCGTTGGACGAGATGAAGCCATATCCCCAATGTTATGAAGCTATTTCTGTGGTGCATAAGCCCTATATTCCGGATACTTCATGGGTTTCAGTGCGAGATCAATCGATTAGGGTACGTATTTCTCCCAATCCTGTTGAAAATGATTGTTTTGTTCGATTGAATAAACCAGTTTTAGGATATTTGCTGGTTAACGCCATGGGTCAGATTATTAAGAGCGAGAAATTCAAAGTGATGTCAACGGATTTTTCAATACCGATGGCTGAATTATCCGCAGGCTTGTACTATTTGGTGTTTAAAGAGGTAAATGGGACAGTAAGTTATCGCAAAATCGTTCAAAAACAATAGAATACTTAAGATCGAGTTTCTTTAGATTTGTGGGCATGGAAATGATTGAAGTACGTACTCAGGTGAAGGGTACTATAGAGCAAATTTGGGATTGTTTTACGAATCCACTGCACATTACAGGTTGGAACTTTGCGTCGGACGATTGGCATTGCCCCAAGGCAGATTCTATTTTGGAAGAAGGAGGTAAGTTTTGTTATACTATGGCGGCGAAAGACGGTTCTATGTCGTTTGATTATTGGGGCCATTTTCGAAAAATCGAGCCTAATGGATTGTTGGAATTTTCCTTGGGGGAGGATTTAGGCGAAAGTAGATGGGTATGTGTTGAGTTCAAAGAAATGCCAAACGGTGAAGGGGTAGAAGTAGTTGAGCGGTTTGTTCCAGAAGATCAGAATCCTTTGGAAATGCAGCGCATGGGCTGGCAAATGATTTTGGATAATTTTAAGAAGTATTGCGAATTGCTTTAATTAATAATAAAACAATATAGCAATATTGCTATATTGTGAATTTTAATTTTATCTTTGTGGGGAATTAAACCAGATGGGCGTCACAAAGGAATTAGATTACACGCAAACACAATTGTTGATTTCAACGCAATTGAAAGCGTTGGGGCATCCAGCTAGAATTGCTATTGTTGAACATTTATTAAGTGTAAATTCTTGTATTTGTGGGGATTTGGTGGATCAATTGGAATTGTCTCAGCCTACCATTTCTCGACATCTCCAGGAGTTGAAATCGGCTGGGATCATTCGAGGGACAATTAGCGGGAATTCGGTTTGCTATTGTCTAAATACAGAGGCTATCGCCGGATTGAGGAATTATTTTGAATCTATGCTGCCTGTTTTAGCGGCCCAGAATTTATGTTGTAAATAGTTATTAGTATGAATGTTACAGATTTTAAAAAACATTTAAAGGGGTTAGGCGAATTAATTTTTGAAACTCCTGGTGGTTTGGTTCCAGCTCATTTTCATGTAACTGAAATTGGGTTGCATATTAAGCAATATGTAGACTGTGGCGGTCAAATGCGTTCGGAAAAAAAGGCCAGCATGCAGTTGTGGGTAGCAGATGATTTGGACCATCGATTATCATCGGAAAAATTAATTGGAATTGTGGAATCATCGGAGTTGTTATTCGGGATTGAGTTGTTGGAATTGGAGGTAGAATACCAAGGGCAAACTATTGAGCGTTATGGATTACAGTTTGAAAATGGGATTTTTAAGTTGCTTTCATTGAAAACCGATTGTTTAGCACCGGATCGATGCGGTATCCCTTCAAAGACTTTAGATAAAAAGAAAGTAAATCTTGCTGAATTAACGCAATCTTCTTGTTGTACGCCCGGTGGCGGTTGTTGTTAAATAAACCGAATATGAAAACACGATTGAAGTTTTTGGACAGGTACCTAACGCTTTGGATTTTTTTAGCCATGGGGTTAGGGGTTGCTTTAGGCTATGGGATAGAAGGGTTTTCGGATGGAATTAATGCTCTTTCAGTGGGTACAACCAATGTGCCTTTGGCGATTGGATTGATTTTGATGATGTATCCCCCGTTGGCGAAGGTTGATTTTGCAAAAATCCCATCGGTGTTGAGTAATCCGAAATTATTAATAAGCTCGTTTATCATTACTTGGCTTGTTGGACCCTTGTTGATGTTTTTGTTGGCCGTAAATTTATTGTCTGGGTATCCTGAGTATATTACGGGTTTGATAATTATTGGGTTGGCTCCGTGCATAGCCATGGTGATTGTTTGGAGTGAACTGGCTCAAGGGAATAGGGAATTAACCGCAGGTTTGGTAGGGATAAATAGTTTATTGCAGGTATTTTTCTTTAGTGCCTATGCTTATTTCTATTTAGAAATAGTTGCACCGTGGTGGGGGATTCCTGGGTTATCCTTGGATATTACTTTTTGGGAAATTGCCAAAACCGTTGGTCTTTACTTGGGTATTCCATTTGCGGCAGCCGTTATTTCTCGTAGGATGCTCATTGGTAGTAAAGGCATAGAGTGGTTTAATCGGAAATATCTACCCGTTGTGTCTCCCATTACATTAATTGCCCTACTTTTAACCATTGTAATTATGTTTGCGTTGAAGGGTGAAACCTTGGTTTCTCTTCCGTTGGATGTGCTTAGAGTGGCATTGCCCTTGGTTATCTTTTTTGCCATTATGTTCTTTTTTATGTTTTGGGTATCCAAGAAATTGGGGGTCTCCTATGCTGACGCCGCATCCGTTTCATTTACTGCGTCGGGAAATAATTTTGAACTAGCAATTGCTGTGAGCATTGGTGTTTTTGGACTGAATAGCGGTCAAGCTTTTGCCGGTGTAATTGGTCCATTGGTTGAGGTTCCTGCTTTGATACTTTTAGTTAAAGCGGCATTTTGGTTGAAAAATAAATGGTGGAAATAATTCGATGAAAAATATATTGGTACTTTGCACAGGCAATAGTTGCAGGAGTCAAATTGCGGAAGCTTACTTGCGACACTTTGCTGGAGATTTAGCAAAGATTTTCAGTGCGGGAGTAGAAACACACGGAGTTAATCCCAAGGCGATTGCCACCCTGGCTGAAGATGGATTGGACATCACTCATCATACTTCCAATCACGTGGATGAATATTTGCATATTCCTTTCGATTATATTATCACTGTTTGCGATAATGCGCAAGAACGTTGCCCTATTTTCCCATCATCGGCCCAGCGTTTTCATTTTAATTTTCCTGATCCTGCCAAGGCTCAGGGGACAGAAGAAGAAATCATGCAGCAATTCGCCTCAG
>CAYUNO010000178.1:0-5173 GCA_964446075.1 uncultured Flavobacteriaceae bacterium
CTGAGATTTATTTCACTCCCGTGTTGTGGCCGGATTTCACCAAGGACGATTTTTATAAGGCGATCATCGATTTTCAGGGTAGAGAACGCCGATTTGGGAAAACAAGTGAGCAAATTGCATAAGTGTTTAAATCTTTCAAACATATTGGGTTAGTTGTTCTTGCATCGTTTTCGGTAACGATAGGGTACACGCAGCGATTGGCCGATAGTACTTATCGCAATGCTGAGGCTATCGCGTACGATTTTATTGAGCCAAAAGAATATATTATCCGAAATATTCAAGTTAATGAGGTGAATGGCAGACCGGTAATGAAGTCGCAGGTAATCTTTTTTTCGGGTTTATCTATCGGTCAGCGTATTAAAGTTCCTGGAACAGATATTTCAAAAGCAATACAGAATCTTTGGGCAAGAGATTATTTCCGAGATATCCAGGTGTATTTACTCCCATTAGAAGGCGACGAGGTTATTGTTCAATTTAGGGTTCAAGATCAACCGAGATTAAATGGACATCGATTTATTGGATTAACCAATGCACAAGCGAAAACATTGAAAGAAGAGGTTGACTTAAAAAAGGGTATGTATATCAACCCCAATTTAATCAATCGGTCTATAGAGAAAGTATTGAAGTATTACCGCGAAAAAGGGTATTATGGTGTACAGTGTACCATAGATAGAAAGCAGGCATACAACAAAGACTCCTCGGAAATGGTTGGGTTTGAAAATTTTGACTTTCAAATCGTTAAAGGGCCAAAAGTAAAGGTGTACGATTTTCATTTTCACGGCAATGAGTTGGTTTCAGACAAAGAATTACGATCTAAGATTAAAGGCGTAAAACGGAGTTTCCAGAAGATTAACATTTTCAAATCGTCTAAATACATTGAGTCTAAGTTTGCTGAGGAAAGAGATAATATCATCAAGTATTATTTAAGCAAAGGATACCGTGATGCACGAATCATCGCCGACAGTGTTCAATTAATTAGCGATAAGCACTTGGTTGTACATGTGAGTTTATTTGAGGGCAGTGAATATCGTATCAGAAATATTACATGGAAAGGTAATATGAAGTACAGCACCGGTTTGTTGGATACCATTTTGAATATCAAAAAGGGAGATATTTTCAATCAATCGTTGTTGGATGAGAAATTGAACAATCCGGGTGGACAAGGGGGGTACGATGTACAGAGCATGTACATGGATGATGGTTACCTGTTCTTCCAATTAATGCAGGTGGAGACGGGTGTTTACAATGATAGCATTGATTTAGAGATTAGAATAAACGAGGGACCTAGAGCAACCATTGCATCTGTAACTTGGAAGGGAAATACCAAAACCAGTGATAGAGTAATTCAGAGAGAGATTCGTACAAAACCTGGGAATACGTTTTCAAGAACGGACATTCAGCGTACAATGCGTGATTTGGCGGCATTGAATTTGTTTGATCCTGAGAAGTTAGGTGTGGATCCTAAACCGAATCCTGAGGATGGAACAGTTGATATTGTTTATACCTTATCTGAAAAGCCAAGTGATCAGATTGAATTAAGCGGCGGATGGGGCGGCGGCGGATTTAATCCAATGCTGGGCTCATTTAATACCAACCCTTCTTTAATTGGAACGGCAGGTATCATGTTGAATAATTTCAGCAGAAGAAAATTAATGCGTCCAGAGACGTGGAATCCTGTTCCAACGGGGGATGGTCAGAAATTGAGTTTACGTGCTCAAAGTAGCGGTCCAACGTATCAAGGTTACACATTGGGTTACACTGAACCTTGGTTTGGAGGGAAGAAACCCAATACACTGAGTATAGCATTATTTCATCGAGTAAATGGTTTCGACTTTTTACCCAAGGATCATCCCAATCACCGGGCATTCTTTAACACGGGTGTTGAGGTAAGTTACGCAAAGCGTTTGAAATGGCCTGATGACTTTTTCAATCTGCAATATGCATTGAGTTTCCAGCGTTACCGAATGCAGAATATGGATGGAAGCATGTACAGTTTCCCTGCAGGATTTAGTGGGGTTAGTTATAATCCAACATTCTCAGTTGTTTTAGTAAGAAACTCCATTAATGAGCCTATTTATCCAACATCCGGTAGCAACGTTACATTAACGGCTCAAGCAACACCTCCCTTTAGTTTATTGAGTAAATTGGATTACACGGAATTATCGCCCAATGAGAAATATAAATGGGCCGAATATTATAAGTTGAAGGTTGATGCTGAATGGTTTACCCCAATTTATAAGAAGATGGTATTGATGACCCGAGCTAAATTTGGCTATTTGGGTATGTATAACAGGGATTTGGGTACCACGTTCTTTGAGCGTTTCCGTGTAGGCGGTGCGGGTATGTTTGGATTTAATTTAGCTGCAATGGAGATTGTATCTCAGCGGGGATACGATAACTTCACCATTTCGGATGCTGCTATGGGCAACCAATCGGGTGCTCCTATTTACAATAAGTTCACCATGGAATTACGTCAGGCTATAACTAATTCTCCTACGGCAACGGTATATGCCTTGGCCTTTTTGGAAGCTGGAGATGCTTGGAGTAGTATGCTGAAATACAATCCATTTGAATTGAAACGTGCAGCGGGAGTAGGTATTCGGTTGTTTATGCCGATGTTTGGTTTAATTGGATTAGATTGGGCGTATGGTTTTGATTATCGCAATGTACCTGGCAGCAGCAGTAAGCCAACGCAAATTCACTTCTTTATCGGACAGCAATTCTAACTATTTGCTAACAGCGAACGCAATAATGGAATCTTTTCCTTTTTAGGAAATTTCAGTTAAATAGCAAAGGAGTTTCCCTGAATATTTTAATCCACGTAGATAAGACTTTGGGTATTAACTGCGTTTGAACTGTGGTTGAATTCGTTAATTAAAAATCGAATTTTATACCTTGTGCTAAGGGCAACGTTGAACCATAATTGATGGTATTGGTTTGTCTGCGCATGTACGCTTTCCAAGCATCGGATCCACTTTCTCTTCCGCCACCGGTTTCTTTTTCACCGCCAAATGCGCCGCCAATTTCCGCGCCGGAAGTACCTATGTTTACGTTAGCTATGCCGCAATCTGAACCTCTAACCGAAAGAAAGGCTTCGGCTTCCTGTAGATTGTTGGTAAAAATAGCGCTGGACAATCCTTGTTTTACGTTGTTTTGGATGGCTATGGCTTGATCTAAATCTTGGTATTTTAGCAAATATAAAATCGGAGCGAAAGTTTCTTCCTGTACGGTTTTCATATTTGGAGTCCCTTCGCAGATAGTTGGTACAACATAGCACCCACTTTCGTATTGGTTGCCTTCAAGTACTTGGTTTCCGTATAGGACGATTCCCCCTTCTGCTTGTAGGTTGGTTATTGCATTTTGATAGTTTCTTACAGCATCGGTATCAATGAGTGGCCCAACGTGATTGGATTGATCCAACGGATTACCAATTTTCAGTTGCGCGTATGCCTTACAAAGTTTTTCTTTTACGGTATTATAAATGGATTCGTGGATGATGAGTCTACGTGTTGTGGTACAACGCTGTCCAGCAGTACCCACTGCACCAAATAAAATGGCGATAATGGCCATATCCAAATTGGCTTCTGGAGTTAGAATTATGGCATTGTTTCCGCCTAATTCCAAGATGCTTTTACCTAATCGAGCGGCAACTTTTACCGCTACTTCCTTACCCATGCGGGTGCTTCCGGTAGCACTCACTAAGGCAATTCTGTGATCGGTACTCATGGCTTCACCAATTACTTTATCGCCCTGTACTAATGAAAAGATTCCTTCAGGTAATTGGTTGTTAATTAATACTTGTTTGAGTATATGTTGAACGGCTGCGGCACTGGCGGGCGTTTTTTCGGACGGTTTCCAGATACATACATTACCGCAAATGGCGGCTAACATGGCATTCCAACTCCAAACGGCTACTGGGAAATTAAAGGCACTGATGATGCCAACGATTCCAAGGGGATGCCACTGTTCGTACATGCGGTGATTGGGTCTTTCGGAGTGCATGGTTAAGCCATGTAACTGTCGACTTAGTCCCACGGCAAAATCACAGATATCAATCATCTCTTGAACTTCACCCAATCCTTCTTGCAAACTTTTACCCATTTCGTAACTCACCAAAGCACCGAGATTATCCTTATGCTTTCGAAGTTCATCACCAATTTGTCGTACAATTTCTCCGCGTTTGGGTGCCGGCATATTGCGCCAAGTGTGGTAAGCACTCTCAGCACTTTCCACAACCGTGTTCCATTCTTTTTCGGTTGATAAGGATACAGATGTGATGGTTTTACCATCCACTGGAGAATTGATAATTCTTGTGGGATTTGAATCGGCAATAATCCATTGGACACCGGTGCAAGCTGCTGCTAGTTTATTGCTAATTTGAAAGGATTCTAAAATTTGCTGGATGTTTTGCATGTGAAATGGGATTTTGGGAGTTCCTTAATTCAAAGATAGTTAATCTTTGCGCATAACGAGGTAAACGCCGGTAAGTGAGAGTAGGAGACCCACTATCATGTTCCATCGGATGGGTTCTTGGTCGAATAACCCCCACGCTACAGCAACAATGGGTATAACGAAGGTGTTGGTGGAAGCTACCAAAGCGGTGGTGTGTTCTATTAAATAATTGAACAACATCATGGAAATGGCGCTGCCGATGATGCCTAAAATCGACATAAAACCGAGGGCTTTCCAGGCTTGGGTATATTGCAACAGTAATTGCGGTTCGGTAGGTTTATGGAATGGGTTTCCGTTGGGCCAACATTGAAGAATATCGGTTTTGTATAAGACAAAAGCATAGGCAATACCCATAAAAAAGAACGGGAAAGCGGTTTTTGCCATTGGAGGAATATGGGCTAAACGGATTTTTATTAAATTTATGTTATACCCATACAATAATGAACCACCCAACCCCATAAATGCGCCAGCGAGGTTGATGGACATGTCTTTATTACCAAGAAAAGTAGGTCCAAGTAAAAAAACAGCGCCAATTATACCTGAGGCAACACCAAGGATCCCGTTTTTATTGATAACACTTTTAAATATAAGGGTCAGGAAACTATTATGGTTCCTCACATTTTCATTTGGTTGGATCATCAATTTATTCATATTCCATATGATGTTTGGAATGATATTCTGGAAATTATTCCAGATCTAAATCAGCGATTTCGGGATTTAG
>CAYUNO010000179.1:0-5078 GCA_964446075.1 uncultured Flavobacteriaceae bacterium
TGTAACAACCGCAGTAAATTCCTATTTGGAATTCGATACGATATTCATTCGGTTCATGGTACGATATTATCGCCGCGTGTGAATTACAAATGGAATAGTAAAAATAACCTACATATTCTACGATGGAGCTTAGGGAATGGCTATAGAGTTGCCAATATTTTCACCGAAGATCACGCTTCTTTAACCGGTGCTCGAGCGGTGGTGTTTCAAGAGGAACTCAAACCCGAACAATCTTGGAATTCAAATATAAATTGGAATTATACAGCCAGTAAAAAATCGGACATATTGTGTACAATGGATGCCTCGCTCTTTTATACCCATTTTAGCAATAAAATTATTGCCGATTACGATTCGGATCCCAATACTATTTTCTATTCAAACCTGAATGGGTATTCCGTGAGTAGAGGAATATCGGCAAACATAAACACCCTATTCTATCAACGATTTACTGCCAATTTGGGCGTAACTGTTTTGGATGTTTTTGTGCAGGAAACAGGAACGCGATGGACACCTCTGTTTCAATCGAGATTTTCGGGGGTATGGCTATTAAAATATCATCTGCCTCAAATACATACTACCCTTGAATACACAGGAAACTTTCATAGTCCGATGCGACTTCCCTTATTGGGGAACTTAGATCCAAGACAGGAATATTCACCCTGGTGGAGTTTACAAAACATTCAGATTTCTACGAAGATTAATCCTAGATGTAGCGTTAACTGCGGTATTAAAAATCTACTCAATTGGACCCCTGCCAAACAAAATCCCTTTCTAATTGCACGCGCGCACGATCCTTTTGATAAGCAAGTTGAATACTCTGCGGACGGTCAAGTTTTACCAACCTTAGAAAATCCTTATGCATTGACTTTCGACCCCAGTTATGTTTATGCACCGAATCAAGGAAGAAGAATTTACCTAGGTCTCTCGGTAAATTTTTAAAATCAAAAATTTTTTGTATATTCTCATTTGATAAAAAAAACGCAATAACCTATGCAATCGAATGCGAACAAATCTAGAAAAATTGGGGATTTATTGGTTGGCTCGATATATCCGTTATACGTAAATAAAGTAGTAAGAAAAGGTAGATCCGAGGAAGAACTATTGGAAGTATTCCGCTGGTTCACAGGATTAAACAATCAGGAAATTGTGAATTTTTGTGCTACACCTACTACGTTTGAATCCTTTTTCAATCAATGCACAATCAATCCGCGAGCTTCATTAATTACCGGGGTTATTTGTGGTATTCGCGTTGAAAACATCGAGGATCCTCTTACTCAAAAAGTCCGTTATTTAGACAAATTAGTGGATGAATTAGCCAAGGGTAAGCCGATAGCTAAGATTTTGCGTTAGGATTTTTCATGATAATAATTCACCTGTAACATCTATAATTTATGCATTCATTTTGGGAAAAAGTAATTTTAAACACAACGATTAAGCGTTTTCAAAAACACAAGGATACCAAAAATGGGTATTCTCAGTTTGTATTAATAAAAGCTTACAGAATATTAATGATTACACTGCGAAGGTCGCTAAAGGATTTTCTATTAATTACTATCGGTATTTTTTCAGCAGCGTTCGGATTTAAAGGTTTTTTATTAACCAATCATTTTATTGATGGGGGGGCTACAGGTATTTCTTTGCTGATATCTCAGTTATCAAATATTCCTTTACCCTTACTGATTATCCTGGTAAACCTGCCCTTTATAATAATGGCTAAAAACATTGTTAGCACGCTATTTGCAATTAAAACCACCATTGCAATTTTAGGTCTATCGGTAGTTTTGGCTACAGTTAATTTCCCCAATGTAACCAACGATAATTTACTGGTGGCTGTTTTTGGGGGATTCTTTTTGGGTGCAGGGATAGGGTTTGCTATTCGGGGTGGGGCTGTAATTGACGGTACTGAAGTGTTGGCGATTTATTTAAGTAAAAAAACTGGATTTACAATTGGAGATATTATCATCATTATCAATATCATAATTTTTGGAACAGCCGCTCATTATTTAGGCATTGAAATCGCATTGTATTCTATGATTACCTATTTATCAGCATCCAAAACACTAGATTTTATCGTTGAAGGAATAGAAGAATATATTGGAGTTACCATTGTTGCAACTAAATGCGACGAGATTAAAAACATGATAACCAATAGCATGGGCAGGGGTGTAACAATTTACAAAGGAAAAAAAGGATTCGGAAGGCGCGGTGAAATGACGGATACTGATATTATTTACACGGTTGTTACTCGGTTGGAGTTAAATAAATTGAATATTGAAATTGAAAAAATTGAACCTAATGCTTTTGTCGTAATGAATTCGGTTAAAGAGACAAAGGGAGGCATGATAAAACGCAGACCATTATCACACTAATCGAAAATACGTGAAAAACGAGGTCATTTTTTCTTTTTTTCATTCTAAATTCACCCAAAATTTCATGGCAGATAATAGCAATATAAACATCGATAATTATTTAGATAGTCACTACATCCATCGCAGTAATTGGTTGCGCGCTGCGGTGTTAGGCGCTAATGACGGAATAATTTCCATATCAAGTTTAGCCATTGGTATTGCAACGGCCAGTTCTACGCGTGAACCCATCATTTTAGCCACCGTTGCTGGATTGGTTGCAGGGGCTTTATCGATGGCAGCAGGCGAATATGTTTCTGTAAGTTCTCAAACCGATATTGAGAAAGCGGTTATTGAAAGTGAAAAGCAGGAATTGGAGGATATGCCCGTAGAAGAATTGTCCATTCTTGCCCAATTTTATGAGCGCAGGGGATTGAGCAAAGAAACGGCAAAACAAGTTGCCATTGAGTTGACTGAACACGATGCCTTGAGTGCCCATGTGCGGGATGAATTAGGAATTACTGAAATTAGTCAGGCTAACCCCCTGCAAGCAGCCTTGGCTTCAGGGGCATCTTTTTTATTAGGTGGTATCTTCCCCTTGTTGGTAACCCTTTTCTTACCGGTGAAAGGAATGGAGTATTGGCTGTATGGTTTCACTTTGGTATTCTTGATTATTTTAGGAAGCATCAGTGCCTACACCGGCGGTTCTAGCCCATTCAAATCTATCATTCGAATAACAATTTGGGGAACGATTACCATGGGATTATCTGCTGGGGTTGGTTATCTATTTGGCGTTCGTATTTAAATTAATGAAGCCATAATCAGTAATTAGTTGCGTGCTTTAGAAGCCGATTAGCATCGTCTACTCCCTTTCATTTATTAACATATGTAAATTTTTGGGCAAATTATTGGGTTCAACTTTGTGCAAATAAACCGGCCAAAGCATGGACCAAACAAAAACACAACCCCAACAAGGGCTAAAAGAAAACTGGCAGCAATTTACTTTATTGGTGATAGTGAATGCCTTTGTTGGTGGCATGGTGGGAATGGAACGCAGTATTTTTCCAAAATTTGCCCATGAACAATTTGGCATCGAATCAACATCCGCCATTCTTTCTTTTATTACCGCCTTTGGAATTTCGAAAGCCTTGGCCAATTACGTTGCTGGTAGATTTGCTAACCGACATGGCAGAAGAATTCTGCTAATTTGGGGTTGGATCATCGCACTTCCAGTTCCATTTATTTTAATAAGTACCCTTCATTGGAATTGGATTATTTTCGCCAATATCCTATTAGGCGTGAGTCAAGGATTAACCTGGAGCAGTACCGTAGTCATGAAAATCGACTTGGTTGGCAATAATAATCGAGGATTTGCCATGGGAATCAATGAATTTGCTGGGTATTTATCGGTAGGCCTTACTGCACTTTTAACCGGATGGATAGCCCAAGAGTATGGGACTACTCCTTACCCCTTTGTAATTGGAATCGTATTATCA
Source organism: uncultured Flavobacteriaceae bacterium (assembly GCA_964446075.1). Classification (GTDB taxonomy): domain Bacteria; phylum Bacteroidota; class Bacteroidia; order NS11-12g; family UBA955; genus JAGKXC01. Next base: position 3,842 of record CAYUNO010000179.1, read on the forward strand.
ATTTTGGGATTTTCATTTTCTGTGTTATGGGTAAAGGAAACAAAACATTTTAACGCAGCAGAAATTAAAAAAACAGACAAGGAAATACCTGTAAAATCTGTTTTTTGGGATACCACCATTAAAAATCGGGGATTAAGTGCCGTTACTCAGGCTGGTTTGATAAACAATCTAAATGACGGGATGATTTGGGGACTTCTCCCTATGTTATTAATGGATTTGAAATTCAACGATACACAAATTGGTTGGAGTGCTGCAATTTATCCCGCCGTTTGGGGCATTTGTCAATTATTTACTGGATCCTGGGCCGATAAATTCTCGATTAAACGAATCCTGTTTTGGGGAATGTTTATACAAGGAATTGGACTACTACTGCTGCCCATTGCTGGCGATTTTGAATCCGTAATAACCATTTCAGCGATACTTGGTTTTGGCACAGCCATGGTTTACCCTACCTTTTTAAGCGCCATAGCCCAAAAAACCAAGGTAATTAACAGAGCTGAAAGCATCGGTACTTTTCGATTATGGAGAGACTTAGGCTATGCCGTTGGAGCGTTGTTTTCTGGCTTAGTAGCCAACTATTTCGGAATTCACGGTGCAATTTGGGCAGTAGCTGCGCTTACATTAATGTCGGCAAGCATAATAAAATACCGATTTCCATAGAAATAATTTATCTATTTTTCAGACTTAAATATATGGATTTTTAACGTTTGTTTATTTATATTTGTTTAAACAAATAAAGCCATAATGAATACGATTTTTTCAACTATCGCTTTTGCGATAATATCAGTTATGGCAATTTTTTCAAATTGTAATGCACAAACTACGATGACACAGAACAACAATCCATTACTATGTGACCCCGAAACCGGGATTTGCGAATTACCCGATTCTTTAACGGCTACTGCAACAACCAATCAACCAATTCATAAATCGATAAAAATAATTTACTTCACCGATCCTATTTGCTCATCTTGCTGGGGAATTGAACCTCAGTTAAGAAAACTTAAATTGGAATATGGATCAGCGGTTGAAATTGAATATCGCATGGGTGGATTGTTACCAGATTGGAGTTACAACAGCGGGGGGATTAGCAAACCTTCGGATGTTGCGCACCATTGGGATGAAGTTAGCAGTTATTACGACATGCCCATTGATGGCGATATTTGGTTAGAGGATCCACTGGCATCCTCCTACCCTCCTTCTATTGCTTTCAAAGCGGCACAGCTCCAGTCCCAAG
>CAYUNO010000180.1:0-5038 GCA_964446075.1 uncultured Flavobacteriaceae bacterium
TGTTGCACGACGAATTTGTTCTTGATATGACCGACGATGAAAAAGAACACATTCCTTTCCCTAGCAATTGCTACAATTTCGCTAACATCCTCCACCGCACTATTTGCTCAACCGGGATTTGATTTCAACAATAGACACCTCGCCCAATCGAACAGCCTGAATCCAGCATTTATTCCACAATACGGATTTACCTTGGGTGGTGGTTTATTAACCAATTTTTATAGTCCAGGTTTTTCGGCCAAAGACATTTTTGATCCATCGTTGGATGCAGAAAGTACCATCCGCGATTTTATCCGCGACCCCAAGAAATCCATCGGATTGCAAGGGTATGTAAACGTTGATTTACTGAATATTGCTTTAAAGGCACGCAGAAATTACATAGCCTTCAACGCGGGACTACAGGTGGGTGCCGAAGTTGCCCTCCCCAAGGATTTGGTAGGATTAGCAATGTTTGGTAATGCTGAATACCGCGACCGACCCGCAATGATAGATTTCTCGGGCAACAAATTCAATGCATACTTGGAACGAAAAATCACTTTTGCCCGACAGATTACCAACCAGTTGACCGTAGGGGGAAGCTACAGTGCATTAAATGGTATCGCCGATTTTTCCATCAACAAAGCCTACGCATCCATAAAAACCGATACCAGCGCCGAGTCGTTTTACGCGTGGGAATTGGGCGCAGGAGCGGATATACGGTATTCCTTGCTAGGAGTAAATATTGAACAAATGCTGAGCGATACTTCCGGGAGCTATGATCCGGGAACTATTGCCGCGGACAACGCCGCCAAATTACTTACCAGCAACAAAGGACGAACCTTTGGATTGGGAGCGGTTTACCGATTAAATGAGAAAATGCGTATATCGGCCAGTGCCACCAACATGGGTTCCATTACTTGGAATTTAGGAGCCGAACAATTCAAACTCAACGATGCTACCTTCCGATTCTCAGGAATAGACACATCCATGCAAGACAGTTTATCCAATTTGGGAACTATTTTGATGGATACATTAAAAAACACATTCGTCTACAGCACTATTTCTGGAGGCAGTTATGTACAAAAGTTTAAACCTCGATATGTATTGGGCTTTGAGTATTTCGTAACGCCTCGCACATATTTTCAAGTTGTGGGCGGAACCGGATTTGGATTAAATGGCGATAAATCGTTTTTAACGGTGAACGCACACCAAGAGTTATGGGAATTGGTTGATTTACGCGTGGGTCTTACCCGTTTCGATTTCCAAAACCCAACCCACACCCTAACGGTTGGGGCGAGTTTGAACATGGGACCATTTCAACCTTGGTTTAATGTGAGCACTTCCGGTTTTATTGCTCCCATCGACAACGTGAGGTATTTTTCTCTACGCATGGGCTTTAACCTGAATATCGGTTGGTGCAAAGACCGCGATAATGACGGTGTTAAAGATAGAAAAGATAGTTGCCACAAAACCTGGGGAGCACGCAGCAATAACGGTTGCGAGTTGGGTTATTTGGGCCCAGCCATGAAGTACGACGGTACGGACGGCATGCTGGTGGATTCTTCCTTGATCATGTACATCGATACCACCCCGCAGAAAGATTATCGGGCGAAACCCAAGAAAGTAGACGAAGCCACCCTAATCGTTGAGAAGGTTGAGTCGAACGGTTCTACATCAGGCTCCACCGCCGACACCACTTCGGGCAGCACCGATTCGGCAACGGTTCAAGGCAGCAATCCCTACGCCGCCGACGAAGGATCCAACACCGGCAAGCCGTCCAAGAAAAAAGCAAAAGCTCCCAAAAAGTCAAAGGCCAAAGCCGCAGACCTCAACGACGCTATGTATTAAATTTCATTTAAAGGTGATAGAAATCTATCACCTTTAATTCTTTTTTTTTCGAATAATTGCTATATGAAAAAGTATATAGCTTTATTAATTATGACTGGTGTATTTAATGTTAATGCCAATTGGGAAATTTCGTTTCAATATGGATCAATCCCTTGTCAACTTGCAGTTTCGATTTTCGACGCTTTTGGAAATCCAATAACAAGTTTTTTAACTCCGCCCCAAGGAACAAACTTAAATTGCAGAAATGCAAATCCACCAGCTTATGCCGTAATCACTATTTTAGGAATGGCTCCCATTACGATTGATGTGGATTCAACTACCGTAGTATCTCTGCCATGTTTAGGTGGTGCTAATTATACTTTCAATTTTTCAAAATCAACTTCCGGCGGTTCTTGTGATACAACCTATTATTTAAATTATTAATTTACGATGTTTTTCAAATGACGAGGGTTGTAATTTTATTATTCCTATTTATAAGTAAATTACAGGCTGTTACTGCTCAATCAGCAGGTAAAGTCATATCGTCCTTAGATTTTAATACGGAATATATTTTAGCCAACTCGGCAAATTTCCATAGCCCTGGAACTCCAAATTTTCAGTATTTCCTTCCTTTGGCTCAATCAACTGTATTATTTCATAAAAACGGCTTTAGTTGGTACAGTACGAAAACCAAAACACAAGACAGCTGTCAACTCACCATTTTGTTTAAACACGCCAATCCACTGGTAGAAGTTCAAGCCATCTCAGCGGTTAAACACTATTTTACAATAGGTGAACTTCCTTATAAATTCAAGGGATATACAGGATTAATTTACAAAAACATTTTTCCAAACATTGATTGGATTATACAAATAGATCCTCAAGTTCCAGAATCATTTAAATATACTTGGCGATTAAAACCGGGAGCAAATCCCAGCCATATACTATACACCTCCCCCAACGCAAGCATTGAAGTAAATGAAAATTATCTCAGTTACTTCCAGTCTTCAGACTCCGTTCGCGATGGAGAATTAATGATATACGATCAAACTGGTAAAAAAATTGACGGGAAGTTTATCCAACACGATGCAGGAGTTGGAATCTCAATCACCAGCCAGTATGGATTATCCGATACCCTTTATATCGACCCATGGGTTTCCAAAATCTCTACCTTAACGAGAGCAAGAAAGAAGGATAAAAAACAAACGGAGAACGTTGGATTCGACTTAGATTACGACTATAAAAACAACGTATATGTTTATGGGGGACAAACCGTTTTATCCATTGATACCCTCATGAATTTTAGTGGTTTTAAATTAGCAAAATACGACCCTAATGGTGGACTAAAATGGGTTTTCTCCGGCAATATCGTCGCGCCAGGATTTAAATCCTCTTTGCTATCGGAAAGTTTATCTACCCTGCTCGTACAAAAAAATACAGAGAAAATTTACATAGGCTGCGACAATTTCGTAGACAGGTCCCGCATTATTCGTTTAGATTCAAACGGACTTTACGACAATTGCACCTTAGATACCAACTATCGTTTAATTACGGCCAACGAGATGCAATTTGATCCAAATAATGAAGGAAACATTGCTGTTTTTGGTAAAAACTATTCTTGGTTTGCGGGCGACACAATAGAATTAAATATTAAAGCGGAGGGTAAAAATAGCATTGACTTAAGCGTAACAGGTAAAAAGAGTCCAGGTAACCGTTCGATACAAACAGCGGGTCAAGATTATTCAGGGCTATCGTATGCAATGGTAGCAACAGGTCCAGCCGATTCAATTATTAACACCAATTTATATGCATTGAATGCGAATTACAAAGGCAATCGCTTTACTACCTACACCCAATTGCCCGTTGATGCAAACATGTATTTATGGACTCGGTATCGCAATGCCAATAACAATGGTATTGTTTTCACGGGTTCTGCCAATGGCATTGCAGCAAACGACAATTACGTATTTTGCTTCGATGGGAAAATCATTTCGGCCATAGATAAAAAAACAAAAAATGCCGCCGGGAATACATTCAAGCTTACCAATCCTATAACTGCCAGAGCAACAGGGCTTGCCACCGATCCTTGCAACCATCTGTTTGCCGCTGGAGATAGTGGAAACATTTTCTGTTTATCCTTTAACGGCACTCAATTTAATCTAGATTCTCAGCTTCTAATTTGGGGAACAAAACGAAAATGTGTAATCCAAGATATCCGATATAATCCGTCCAATGGTTTATTGTTTGCCACCGGAGATAGTTTCGTTTGCACACAAAAATCCCACTACAGTTGTAGAGACACTTCGCTTAATATCCAAAAAAATCCCATTTGTGGCTCTGTGCTTTATGCCATTTTGAACAACCCGGACACTCTCAGTACGTATACCTTCGAATGGTTCGATTCCACTTCGCTCAGTACAGTGCAAGAAACCACTAAAAATTACAAATTTGGTGATACTTTTTCAAAGGCAAAGCCGTTTCACCAGTATTCACTAAGAATTTATCGCAACAAACGCATCGGCGGCTATTACCGGGATTATCCATTTAAGGTTTTTCCAAGATTCGACACAGTGATAACGGTTACATTATGCGAAGGCGACTCATTTGTATATTTAGGGAATACCTATTTCAGCTCTATTTCACGAAACGATACTTTTCAAAATAGGTACGGATGCGATTCCGCTCATCAATTTAATTTAATTGTTTTACCTCGATCCATTCAACGGGACACGGTAATGGGTTGTTTGGGTGATACGTTTACGATTTTTGGCAAACGCCGATGGGCCTCCGGCATTTATGTAGACAGTTTAAAAAATCAATGGGGATGCGATTCAATTACCTATATTTCCTTGATTTTGAATTCCGATACTACCATAATTCAAAATTTTAATATTTGCGAGGGCGACAGTGTATTTGTTGCTCAACAATGGAGAAAAACTTCTGGAATTGGCACCGAATATTTTTTAAGAACAACTGGTTGCGATTCCGTTGTGGCTTGGAAAATTGAGGTTAATAAACCATCGAAAACTGTAATTAATCGACATTTATGTCCAAGAGATTCCTTTGTTTGGAACGGAAACACCTATTTGGATTCTGGCCAATTCACCTATAACTACAAAACAATAAAAGGCTGCGATTCGATAATTACTATTCATATTTCGCAGTCTAACTTTTCATCCAATTTCCAAATAGATTCTACGCAAAAGCCACGGATTCAATTGAAAAGGTTTAC
>CAYUNO010000181.1:0-2793 GCA_964446075.1 uncultured Flavobacteriaceae bacterium
AAAAAATGCAACCGGTGTTTACATTCAGCAAGACGCCTATACGCACAGTGCAGGACCTGCAACTTGGAAACAATATTGGAAACAAAAACAACGACATTTATGGGTAGGGAAAAATTACTTATCCAATGTTAAGTTCCAGTTATTCTGGTTTCCATTCTCGCAACTTGCATTTTACTTGTTGATAGGATTTTGGTTCTATATTGGAACACATTTGTTCTGGCCATTGTTGATGATTTTCATCAAATGGATACCTGAATGGATTATTTTTGGGTTAAAAGCTAAATTATTAAAAATGCCTAAAGCCACTCCCATTTATCCAATAATCAATGTTTTCCAGGCATTTTGGTATACTATCACAGGCATTTTTGCATTCTTTAAAAAGAAAATCGTATGGTAACGGCTGAGGTGATTTTCAAATACTTCCCAGAACTCTCTGATATTCAAAAAGCTCAATTTTCACAGCTTGGAGATTTATATCAATATCACAACGAAAGGGTGAATTTAATTTCACGAAAAGATATTCAAAACCTGTATACCAATCATATTTTACATTCTCTCGCATTGGCCAAGTTCTGTGATTTTCAACCAGGGAAACACTACATGGACATTGGTACTGGAGGTGGTTTTCCCGGTATACCGTTGGCGATTCTTTTTCCAAAATCCCAATTTACTTTGGTTGATTCCATTGGGAAAAAAATTCAAGTGGTGAATGACGTAATCGCCAAAACCGAAATACAAAATGCTTCCGGATTTCACTTGCGCGCAGAGCAAATGCCGGTAAAAGTAGATACCATAGTTGCAAGAGCTGTAGCACCCTGCATCGAATTGTGGAACTGGAGTTCAGGACTATGGAAAAACAAACCCTCTTTTTATTTACTTAAAGGTGGCGACCTCACGGAAGAAATCAACGAAATATTGGCCGTATCTCCCAAAACTAAAGTGCAGCTGCACGCAATTTCTGAAGTATTCGGTGAATTCGATTTTTTCGAAACAAAAAAAGTATTGAAATTAATTTCTTAAGTAATTAAAATTACAGCCTCAATTACTTACATCCTAACAAATTTACTTGTAGCCTAGTTAAAATAGCTTTTTAACGCATCTGCAGCATTTTCTATCCCAGAAACATCTTTACCCCCTGCACTTGCAAAGAAGGGCTGTCCTCCACCGCCACCTTGAATATGCTTTGCGGCTTCTCGCACCATTATCGAAGCATTATACCCTTTCGTTGTTACCAAATTCTCATCTATGTACAATGCAATTCCGGGTTTACCATCGGCCGTAAATACCAAGCCTATAATTGAGTTTGCTATTTCATTTTTCAATTGAAAACACAATTGCTTGGCTGCGTCTGCTGAAGGTAATTCTATCGATACAATCAACAGTTGCATACCATTTAATTCCCTAAACGATGTTTTCAGCGATTGTTTGATGGATGCAATTTGCGATAATTCGATTGCTTCTAATTTCGACTTCAAATCAGCATTTTCCTGTAGTAATTTTTCTATCGCCTGAACAGGATCTTTGGCATTATTTAATGCTTGCTCAACGGATTCTAATAATTGCAATCTTCCATTAATTAGGGATTGAGCGCCTTGGTTTGTAACGGCTTCGATTCTTCTTACTCCGGCAGCAACACTGGATTCCGATGTGATTTTAAACAGCCCAATTTCCGCGGTATTGTTTACGTGAGTACCTCCGCACAATTCCATACTGTAGGAGCGATCAAATTCAATAACTCGAACAAAATCGCCGTATTTCTCACCAAACAATGCGGTAGCACCCATGGCCGTTGCTTCATCAATTGGAATATTTCTATGTTCTTGCAATGGAATGGACGCACGAATTTGTGCATTCACTCTCGCTTCAACTTGAGCTAATTCCTCCTCTGTCATCTTTCCGAAATGCGAAAAATCAAATCGTAAATATTCAGAATTCACCAAACTGCCTTTTTGAGCAACATGTGAACCAAGTGTTTCTCTTAGTGCTGAATGCATGAGGTGGGTAGCACTGTGATTGGATGAAATTAAATTGCGCTTTGATTTATCTATGCTTGCAACAAAATTTTGATTGGGATTTTCAGGTAATTTATCAACTAAATGAATATGTAGTTTGTTGTCTTTTACTGTATTTATTACACGCAGAACTTCACCATTTTCAACACCTTTTAATACGCCCGTATCCCCTACCTGTCCACCGCTTTCGGCGTAAAATGGAGTATTATCTAATACTAGCTGAAACTGCTGTTTGTCGCCCTTCACCGTTACAGTTCTGTGTCTACTAATTGCCGTTTGATTTTCTGTAACATCGTATCCGCAAAAGGATTCTTCACTTTCAGGATTCACCACTTGCCAATCGCCCATTTGTTTGCTTGCATCGGCTTTGGAACGATTCTTTTGCTCCTCTAAACAGCGCTGAAATACCACCATGTCTACAGAAAACCCGTTTTCTCTGGCTACTAAATCTGTTAAATCGATAGGAAAACCGAAGGTATCATATAACTCAAAAGCAACCTCTCCGGAAATGATTTTTGAACTATTATCGGTCATTAATGCCGTTAATCGCTGCATCCCTGTGCTTAGCGTTCGGAAGAAAGAAACCTCCTCTTCCTTCACCACCCGCATTACGAAACTTTCTTGTGATTTTAATTCGGAAAAAGCTTCTTTAAAATAATCCGCCAAGCCAGGTATTAATTTATGGAAAAATGGTTCGGTGAAACCAAGATATGAGTATCCATAACGAGCTGCTCTGCGTAAAATTCTTCTAACTACATATCCTGCACCGTTATTGGAAGGC
>CAYUNO010000181.1:2803-4991 GCA_964446075.1 uncultured Flavobacteriaceae bacterium
CGCGGAATGCGATATCTTGTTTTTCATCATCCCCATATGTCTTCCGTGATAATTTTGATGTCTCCTGAATAATAAATTGAAATACGTCGGTATCGTAGTTACTGGTTTTACGTTGAATTCCGCGTACTAATCGCTCAAATCCCATACCTGTATCCACGTGTTGGGCGGGAAGTCTCACCAAACTTCCATCGGCCAATCTATTAAATTCCATGAATACCAGATTCCAGATTTCTACTACTTCGGGATGATCGTTATTTACCAAATCGGCACCATTTACCTTAGCCCTATCGGCCTCGGAACGCATATCGAAATGAATTTCGGTACAGGGTCCACAAGGTCCCGTATCCCCCATTTCCCAGAAATTATCTTTTTTATTGCCTTTCAGTATTCTATCTGCAGGAAAATATTGGTTCCAATAATTAAAAGCATCCTGATCAAAATCAATATTGGAAGATTCATCTCCTTCAAAAACAGTAACATACAGCTGGCTTGCAGGAAGTTTATATACATCGGTTAACAACTCCCAAGCCCATGCAATTGCATCTTTTTTAAAGAAGTCACCAAAACTCCAATTCCCCAACATTTCAAACATGGTATGGTGGTAATGATCATGTCCAACTTCCTCTAAATCATTATGCTTACCACTTACTCGTAGACATTTTTGAGAATTTACCGCCCTTTTATACGGAGCAATACTATTACCCAAAAAATAATCTTTGAACTGATTCATCCCAGCATTTGTAAACATTAGGGTTGGATCCCCTTTCACAACTATGGGCGCACCTTTTACGAATGTATGTCCTTTGGATTCAAAAAACTGAATGAATTTCGTTCGAATTTCGTGAGAAGTAAGCATAAAGTGCAAAGATACTAAATCACTTGGGTTGGAATTATACCTTTGCCATTAAAAATGACCAAAAAAGCAAACTGTTAAAACCTTGTGGATAAACTTGAAAAACATTAGAAAATCCTGTATGTTTGCCCCATGAATCCAGATTTATTATTCAATCGATTAGAGCAAAGAACGGAACGGGAATTATTCCGCAGAAGTTTTAAAGCTGCGGCTGACAGTCAGGATTCTCTGTTTAAAAAATTTGAAAACCGCAAACGAGAACAATTAAAGGTAACCATAGCCCGTGAAGTGAAATGGTTCTTGATAACTACCATTTTGTCTCCTGTGATAGGTTTTATATTTTTCTATGCGTTTGCGAACTTAATGCAAGAAACGATGATTGAATTAGCCATTTTCTTCAATGGGGTAGAAACATTATTTTTAGTGATTTCTGGCATTACTTTTATAGGTATATATCTAGCCCGATTAATTATTTGGGCATTGAAGCAGTAATTTATGATTTACGAGACACTTAGAGCCCTTGAACTTGAGATAAACTCTCATTTAAAATATGTAACGGGTTCTAATGAGGAATTACTCGTATTAAGCAATATTGCAGATCAATCAGGAGCCAAAGCGCTTCAGCAGGATAATGTAATTTACTTTACGTTACTGAGAATAGACGAAGACAAAACAATTAACAAATCAGGCGGTTATCCTAATAACTTCAAAAAGGGAGTTCCTACATTACTTGTTTTATATGTAATGTTTACATCTTCTCATTCGGGGAACAGATATAAGGATGGAATTTTTTTAATCGATAAAATCATTGGCTACTTCCATGAAAACTCCGTATTAAAACAAACTGATATAGACGGACTACCATCAGAAGTTGACTCTGTTGTATTTGACTTGCAAAATGTTGATTTTAGAGAAGTTTCTAATATCTTCAGTGCAACTGGTTCAAAATTAATGCCTCATGTTATTTACAAAGTGCGACTATTACCAGTCTTTGGCAACGAAAAGAGCAACTTATTGCCAAGCATGAAAGAAATGGGCCGCAGACTTAATAACAATGAATAATTCTTTAGGATGAAAATTATTGATTGGTTAAATATTCAGGGCAAGCACGAAATTTCAGGCGAAGACGAATTATTTAGCTTGGGAATATTCCCAGATACAGAAACTCAGAGAAAACTTAAAAACCATAGGCATTTGTGGAATTTAGACAGAGGAAAATTATCTGCTAAATTTTTCACTCATGCAACTAACAATGAACTTCCAGAAATTGAATTTTTAGAGAAAACAATTTCTTTGAGTTTTATTCTCGCAACGAAAGATACCAATTTTCAATTA
>CAYUNO010000182.1:0-4963 GCA_964446075.1 uncultured Flavobacteriaceae bacterium
CGTCGATCTCTTTTGTTTTCAATTCTGTCTCTTCTGTTAGGTCTTGGTCTCTGATGTTGATCGTTTTGATCTAATGACATGCAGTCAGTTGCTGATAAGGATGCAAACACCATTAGGCCGCTGCTAATAAATACGATTACCTTTTTCATAATAATTGCTTTTACACTTACAGACAAGAAAACACTTCCCAAGTTTAATGGCATACGATAGAATGGATGAAATGGCTCATCCAATCGACGAAAATAACACGAATTGTAATTATCTAACCGGTACCCAGGTGCCGTTGATGAAAACAAATCCTGCAATCTCCATAACCTCTTGGTCGTTGATGATAATAGAGTTAATCATGGTGTAATGGTAACGCATGATATATCTAAAAGTTTTATAATGAGTTAATTGAATGTTAAATTTAAGTGAATTGCGATTTGGGTCATTGCAATTTGGGTAAAGTTATTGTACTCGAAAATTCACAAAAGAGTTTCAGTTGACGGGCTGTGAAAGTGCTATGAAACACTCATTTTGTAGCCGACTCTAAGGACTTAACCATGGATGGCCAAGAGAATTTTTCCTTGAAGGATTTCATGTTTTCCGACATTCGCTGTAAAACACCGTTTTTGAAAATTTCTCTAATTTGATGAACCATGCAATCGGGGTTGGGTTGTCCAATTAGGCCTGTTTCACCGTGGGGTACTAATTCGGTAAGCCCGCCCACATCGGTAACGATCATGGGTTTATTGAAGTGATAGGCTATTTGCGAAACCCCGCTTTGTGTAGCACTTCGATAGGGCTGAATCACCACATCGCAGGCTGAAAAATAGTATTTTACCTCGTTGTTTGGTATGAATTCCGTGTGCATGATCACTTTATCTTCCAAATGATGTTCTTGGATGATTTGATCATAGGCGGAACGATCTTCGTAAAATTCACCGGCAACCAGAATTCGCACCTCTTTCATATCGTGAATTTTGGCTGCTGCTTCTAAAAGAATATCCAAACCTTTATAATGGCGAATAAATCCAAAAAACAATAAATAGGTTAGTCCAGGGTCTAAATTTAAGTGGGCGCAAGCCTCTTCTTTGCTACTTGCCTCACCGAAATTATCATACAATGGATGCGGGTGGTACAAACTTGGGATATCCTTTACACCGGGATATTGGATTAGGTCGTTTTGCACTTTTTGGCTCATTGCCACGGCGCCGTCTAGAATGGGTAAGAAATATTTACTAAAGGGTTTGTCGATTATCCTCTTTTCATGAGGATAAATATTGTCCGTGATAGCAATTACTTGGGTGTGTTTGTTTTGTTTTACAATTCTTGCGAAAGTGCCAAAGCAAGGTCCAAAAAACGGCATCCACCAACGGAAAATAATCACATCGGGCTTTAGCTTTTTGTATTTTAATCCAACCTTTATCCAGTTCAACGGATTGATTGAGTTCAAAGCAACATCGATGGTTAAGTCTTGGGGCTGTGGGTCAGTAGAAAGCTGGGATTGGCCTGGGAATAAAAAGCCGGGGTATTGTAAAGAAAAGGTTAGTAAAGTAACCTGGTTATTTATTGATAATTCCTTAGCTAATCGCTCATTGTAGGTTGACAAACCGCCTCGTAAAGGATGGGCTGGACCAACGATTACGATGTGTTTGTTAATGAATTTCACTGTTTAGTTAACTGGTTGGTTGATTGGTAGTTTCGGCGATATTGTATTGGTTTCTTTCGGGATTGCTTCTGGCAATTAATTCTCCTAAAAATCCGGCCAAAAACAATTGGGTCCCAATAATCATTGTAACTAAACCAATATAAAAAATAGGGCTGCTTGTTACTAGTGGTGCGGGTTTGTTCTGGATTACGTAGATGAGTTTTTCAACTAAAATCCATAATGCCATTACGGAGCCAAGCAAAAAACTGAGCACTCCCATTAATCCAAAGAAATGCATGGGTTTTTTGCCGAATTTCGACATGAAAAATAGGCTCATCAGATCCAAAAAGCCATTTACAAAACGATTCATTCCGAATTTAGAACTACCGTATTTTCGTGCTTGGTGTACCACCACTTTTTCGCCTATTCTGGAGAAGCCAGCCCATTTGGCGATAACTGGAATGTAGCGGTGCATTTCTCCATACACCTCAATATTTTTAACCACTTCATGATGGTATGCTTTCAATCCACAATTGAAATCGTGCAATTCCAAGTCGCTGATTTTGCGTGTAGCCCAATTGAATAATTTCGTTGGAATGGTTTTGGAAAGAGGGTCGTAACGTTTTTTCTTCCATCCACTTACAACATGGTATCCTTCAATCACAATCATCTTGTGGAGTTCAGGAATCTCGTCTGGGGAGTCTTGTAAATCGGCATCCATGGTGATAACCACTTCACCGTTGGATTGCGAAAAGCCAACATTGAGTGCGGCGCTTTTGCCGTAGTTTTGTCGGAATTTGAATCCTCTTACATTGCTGTTTTTTGCAGAAAGATCCTGGATGATTTTCCAAGAATTGTCTGTGCTACCATCGTCTAAAAATAAGACTTCAAACGATAGATTGTGTGCATTGCACACCCGCGTTATCCAATCGTGCAATTCCGGAAGCGATTCTTCCTCGTTAAACAGTGGGACAACTACGGAGATATTGTACATGTTGTTGCAAATTAAGGGAAAGCCGAGGTAAAGACGAAATTTTTGGGTTGTGTGTTGTCGAATTTCTAAATTTTATAATTAATCATGAGTGGATCTGGTGGTCAGTTATTAATGATTTATTACAAAAGAGAATGATTTATAGTTAAATCGAGGCTATCTATTTCCAAATCCGATTATCTCACGAACTTCTCGCATTGTTTTTTGGGCGTTTTTCCTAGCTTTTTCAGCGCCGAATGCTGCAATTTCATTCAGCAGTTTTTCGTTGCCCAACATGGTGTCAATTTTATCACGAAGCGGAGCGATAAACTGTTCCATATCGGTGGCGAGTTGTTTTTTAAGATCGCCGTAGCGAATAGCGCCTTGTTTGTGTTGGTCTTCGAAGAATTGGATGGTATCTGGGGTGCTGACCAAGGCCATCAAATCGAAGAGGTTCTGCACGGCACTGCTTTTAGGGGCTCCTGCTTCTTGAGGTCCGCTATCCGTAACGGCGCGCATGATTTTTTTATTTAAAACCGATGCTTCTTCGTTAAGGTATATGCTATCTGCTTCGCCGGCACTTTTACTCATTTTTCCAGAGTCTGTAAGACCCGGAACGCGAATCAGATTTTCTCCTAAAGAAACCGCTTGGGGCTCAGGGAAATATTCGCAATTATATAATCGGTTAAATCGGTTTGCAAAGGTTCTTGACATCTCCAAGTGTTGTTCTTGGTCTTTGCCTACGGGAACTTTAACGCCGCGATGCAATAAAATATCGGCCGCCATTAAGACCGGGTAGGTGAGCAGTCCAGCGTTGATATTATTGGGTTGGGTTCGGGCTTTTTCTTTGAAGGATGTAACTCGCTCCAGCTCTCCTAAATACGCATTCATATTTAGAAATAGGTAGAGTTCTGCTGTTTCAGGGACATCGCTTTGAAGGTATATGGTGCATTTTTCGGGGTCCAATCCCAAGGCGATGTACTCGGCCAATACGCGTTTCACAGAACCTTTTAAATCCTCGGGGGTAGGATGTGTAGTTAGAGAGTGATAATCGGCGATAAAGAAATACGAATCGAATTGTTCTTGCAGGATTAGAAAGTTCTTAAATGCGCCGAAATAGTTGCCTAAATGCAACTTGCCGGTTGGGCGTATACCGCTTACAACTACCTCTTTCATGGTGCAAAAATACGATGGATTTCAACTTGCGAGTAATTCGTTGCGATTATTGCAAAAGTTTCTTGGTTATGAATTGCATTTAGGGCGGTATTTTTGCGGTATGCCACAGCGGATACAACTGAAATTTTCGCCCGAGGAATTAAGCAATAACTCATGGGTGGATGAGCAGTTTAAACGAGCTGCTGGTTTGGATTTAGGAGCAAAAGGAGTGAGCGTTATTTGGAGGAAAAAGTCGCTGGATGCTCGAGGGAAAATTCCCTATTTTTTGGTGTCAGCCGATGTGTATTTAAAGGACGAATTGCCCGAAATAACTCAAGGGTTTGTTTTACAAAATGTATCTTCGGCGAACAAGGTGGTGCATATTATTGGCGCGGGACCTGCCGGGTTGTTTGCTGCCTTGGCATTCATTGAATTGGGGATTAAGCCAATAATCATAGAACGCGGTAAAGAAGTTAGAGATAGACGAAGGGACTTGGCTAAAATGAATAAAGAATTGGTGGTGAATCCTGAATCCAATTACTGTTTTGGAGAAGGTGGAGCCGGTACTTATTCCGATGGTAAGTTGTATACGCGCAGTAATAAGCGTGGTCCGGTGGATAAGGTATTGCGCTGTTTAATTGATCATGGGGCGCCAGAAGCAATTTCTTGGGAAGCACATCCACATATTGGCACGAATAAATTGCCACAGCTGGTGGAAGGAATACGAAACACTATTCGTGATTGTGGGGGAGAGGTAAGGTTCAATAGTAAGCTGGTTGATTTGGATTTGGAAGCGGGGAATGGTAGAATTAGGAAGTTAAAAGTAGGTCAGTTTTCTGAAAATGGAAATTCTGTTAACGTTTCAAATTCTGACGCAACAACTTATTGGGAAACTTGCGAGCATTTGATTTTAGCAACGGGCCATTCGGCTCGCGATATTTTTGAATTATTGGCCGAAAAGGATATTGTTATTGAGTCGAAACCGTTTGCTTTAGGGGTTCGTTTGGAGCATCCGCAATCATTAATTGATTCGATACAATATAAATGTGATTTACGAGGCGATTATTTGCCACCGAGTTCGTATAGTTTGGTAGAGCAGATCCAAGGCAGGGGAGTTTTCTCATTTTGTATGTGCCCTGGGGGAATAATAGCGCCGGCAGCGACGGATGTTGGGGAAGTGGTGGTGAATGGATGGAGTCCAAGTA
>CAYUNO010000183.1:0-3818 GCA_964446075.1 uncultured Flavobacteriaceae bacterium
CCCATCACCACGTTGGATAGCAATAATATTGAGATATTGGACAATACCAACATCGTTGAGAGTTACCCTGGAATTACCTTGCCATTGAGTTTTACGTTCGCCAAGCAAGCGTATCAAAATTTATTTGAAATCAGCGCACGGTTTTTTTGGATCGATGAAACTTGGGTGAAACAACATCAACATGTTTTTGAGCAGTTAATTGACCATCCCTATGGTAGAGTTTATTACCGATTGGATAATTGGTATCGTTTAACGGCCATGGTATACAATTCACCAAGTGCCATGAAAGCATGGGAATCGGCCGTGGGATTATCACAACCCATCCAAGTAAATGATAAGCCAAGTACAACACAAAAACTGAAAATAATATTAGCTATTGTATGGATTATCGTCCGATTTAGACAGGGTAATCGAAAGTTTTTCAAATCCTTTGCCGTTCATTATTCTAAGTTTAAGAATTTTCGAAATCAAGCCGCTTCCCCCGCAGAATTATGGCCATATTTTCAAAAAATAATGCAACAAACTTACCGCGATTGGCCTTTAACCGTTGTGAATGATTTTTTAGCCTTTAAAGTATTTGGCTGGTTGCAATCTCTAATTAAGCGATGGGGAATTTCAGAAAACGAGGAATTCGCAAATGCATTAATTAGTGGGTATGGGGAGGTGGATTCCGAGTTGGCTGTGGTGCACCTGCTACAATTAAAAGAACAGATTTTGCAGGATGATAAATTGTACCAATTGATTAGAGAAGAGACAGGGCAATTATTAGATTTTGTTGGAAGTAATCCAGAACACCCCTTTTCCCTAGCTTGGCATGCATATTTGGATCGCTTTGGTGACAGAACATTTGCAGAATTAAAGTTGGAAACGGTTACCCCTAAGCAAAATCCTACATTACTGATTGACTTAATTAAATCTCAAATAGACAGCACATTAACCGCAGATACTTTTATTGAAAATAGCAAAAAGTTACGCATTCAGGCTTGGCAATCGGTAAAGCATAAATTGGGAACATGGAATCCCAAATATTGGATTTTCAACTGGGTGGCCAATTTGGCGGCTTTCGGTGTGATGAGTAGAGAAAATATGCGCTTTTGTAGGACGAGAATGTACGGTGCAAGTAGAGAGATATTCTTACAAATTGGCAGTTGGATGCAGGAAGATGGATTCATAGTGGAGTCCACAGATGTTTTTTATTTAACCATGGATGAGTTGCAAGATTATTGCTTATACGGGAGTAATTGTGCGATTGATGGGAGACCATTTAATGCATTAGTAAGCCAAAGGAAGATGGATTACATCCAATACAAAGAAATTGATTTGCCGGATAGGATTGTTTTTCAGCAAAATGATTTGCCGATTTTTCAACCCAAAAGTTTGAGTTCTCAAAGTTCTCAAACAACGGAAAATATTCAATCTTGGCAAGGGGTGGCAGTCTCAAAAGGTACGGTAGAATCTGAAGTGGTGGTAATGTTGGAACCCAATTTAACCGCAGATGTTCGAGGTAAAGTTTTGGTAAGTAAAATGACAGATCCGGGATGGGTGTTTTTAATGTCTCAAGCCAGTGCTCTAATTTCGGAAAAAGGCTCCCTGTTGAGTCACACAGCCATCGTTGGAAGAGAATTGGGAATTCCTGTAGTGGTGGCAATTCCGGGTATTACTAAGGTGCTAAAAACGGGAGATAAAATTCGCGTTAACGGTTCCACGGGTGTTGTGGAAAGGTGCTAATATTTCCCTGCCACCATTCGTCCATTGAACCTTCTTTAACGGTTATCGGCCAACGATTTAATCTACAATATTTAATTAGTGTTCTTCGTAATGCACCAGGCCAAAAAGCATGCAAGCGGTAATCCCCCGCGGGGATTTTTCCGAGTTTTATTAGTAAGTGGTACACATTGGATGCACAACGCTCACCGAAAAATGAATAATCAATACTTGATTGTAAACAATTTTGTTTGAAATAGTCGAATAGTTCCGCTAACTCCGTTTCCGTTGCGGGTACATGAAAGCAGGTTTCACGTTTTTCAGCAACTATAAATTCCCATTCTTCGATGCTATAATTATGAAACTCGCTGTTGAAGGGTGTTTTACTGAACCAATGGATACGTCTAGCATCCTTGTAATAGAAACCATAAACGCGGTCACCAACCTGCATGGCCACATGCCCTCCCCATAATCCGCCTACATTGGGCCTCAATAAGTTAGATTGTTTAGCTGCGATTTCTAGATCGGTGTTTATCGTAGATTTTAGGGTCGATGTATTGCGCAGAAACGATGGTTTATCAATGCTTCCATGAAACATTCGAATTAGTAAAGTATCCTTATAAACGGGACTTTGAGGCATGTTTATATCGATAAATCTAATAAACTCCTGGAATCAATCGCTTGGTCTTGGCGGCAAAAGATACCCATTGTTCTCCAAAATGTTCAGCCAATGCCTGTTCTTCCAAAGGGATTCTTTGATATAAGGTTAATCCATTCACCAACAAGAGCAGTAGTATGGAGATTATATTGTTCATTACCAATCCTAACCCTACATAATACAACAACAATCCAGTATAGCTTGGATGTCGCATCCACCGATATACTCCATCTGTTTTTAATTGATGATTCTCTAAAATACTAATTTTTACGGTAAAGGATCGCTTTAAACTTAAAATAGCTACCCATCGCAATACCAATCCGCTTACAAAAAGCGCAAATCCGGTAATAAAAATAGTAAAATTTAATTCTTCAAACCATTGTCCCCAGCCTTGGTACATACAAACGAAGGAGGCAATGATGCCCGTTGGATATAAAATTCGGAACCATAAAATAGTTTTTCTATCAAAAGATTTCAGTAATTCCTGTGGTTTTGCATTGCGAGTTACATTAACTAAAATTCCAGAAAATGCAATAATGGCAATCATTCCCAACGAAATCCAAGGGATTTGATGAACTGACATGGATAAACTCAGATTGGTATTCATAGGGTAGTTACGAAGAATTTGAGGACATTGAATAGGTTACATATTGCGGGAAATCTAAATGAAAATGCTACCATTTTTGTTAATTGTGTCGATTTTTTAGTACCCAATACAATCCTTTGGCATTGGAAATGAGCTGCGGTAAAACCAGTAAAACAATTATTTCTTCTATGGCCGATAAAAATCCCCAAATCATGGCGATGAGATATAAGCCCATATAATAATCATCGGCAAATAAGATAAAGAAGAATATCCCTTGAATGTAGCCGCCAATTCGAGTGGAATACATGTGTAAACTGGGGAATTTTTGAAATTTCACGAAGCTTACAAGGTTATACAACAAAATCAGTCCGATAAAAACCCATAACATCCAGCCCAAACTTCCTAACTCCTCGTATTTAAAAGTGTAAATACCGCTAACTGCGGCAATATAGGTCCCGTAATCGGCCAAAGAATCTAAACGAGCACCTAAATCGGTTTGTAATTTAAACTTTCGGGCAATCCAACCGTCTAATATGTCTGTTATTAGGTTGATGCATAAAATGCATGCGAATAAACCTTCGTTTTCCGTGTAAATCAGCCATAATAACCAAGGGAACGAGGCCAAACGATAGGCGCTTAGGAAGTTAGGTAACGTAAAATTGGTTTGGGTAGGGTTTGTTTTCATAGCACGATCCTTACAGGCTCTTTTTTATTTTTAGTTTCACAAGAATCCAAGAAAAGAACCAATGCGTTATACTATTTTGAATGGTTAAATAGAATATCGGGATTAAATAGGAAAGCGAAATTCCTGAGTGTTTGCCGTCATCCAAGCCGTAGATCATAATTAGGATAATACTACCAATAGCCACA
>CAYUNO010000183.1:3828-4309 GCA_964446075.1 uncultured Flavobacteriaceae bacterium
TTTATCGACGATTCTCCGGGCGCAATTCCCAATTTTCGTTTTAACCACGAATTGGGCAACTCACCAACAACATAGAAGACCCCCAGCCAAAAGCCCAACCCAAATGGCGGCAATGGTAAGTGGATGCTGTAGTTCCACAATCTCCAGAAAATTTGAACAAATAGTTCGGTGGATATCGACATAATAACCAATCCGCGCCAAGTTTTATTTGCGCCAAACCAATCTGCATGAATTGGTACTTCTAAAAAAGGCATGGCCCCGCGTTTAACCAACACCATGTGTAGGCTGTTACTGAATATCAAAGGCAGGAGAACGAGGTGGAAATTGTAACCAAAAACTTGAAGAAATACGTAGAGAAAATCCATAATCGGTTATTAATCTATTTTTTGCAGCAAGTTATACAAATGCAAGGCAGTTTTTAAAACTCTGGAAGAGAAATCGTATTTAGAAACAATTCCTGAGACCTCGTAAAATGAAAATC
>CAYUNO010000183.1:4319-4962 GCA_964446075.1 uncultured Flavobacteriaceae bacterium
AGACAATTAAGCATTTCAACGTGTATTGGAAGGCCAATTTGCTGTCTTCCCATGTGTAGTAGGGGGTGCAGTCTCGATAGAAATTCAAGTAAACCAACAATTGGGCTTCGGTAGTTTTAGGGGTAAGTACAAAGCTCAGCAATTCCATAATATCCCGGTGGGGGAGATCTCGCATGCATAGTTCCCAATCGTAAATACAAGCGGTACCGTCCTTTAAAATCATAATATTTCGAGGATTGAAATCGTTGTGGATTAAGGTGGGCATTATGTCGATAGCATTGAATTCCACTTCCAGTTCCGAATAATCCATCTCCTCCAACCATCGAATTTCCTTGTCCGATAATTGAAACTCACTGGTTGTATCTTGTATATGGTTTCTCAAATGCTGGGTCAATGTTTTGATGATTTCGTTATAGAGTTTTGCATTGCGCCAAGGTTGCTGCAGTGGGATATCCAATCCGGTGCTGCTGGCCTTTTTACTTAGTAAATGAAATTGATGTATGGCTAATAGCGTGTTTTTAATCGCTTCTTCCGACCATAATTGGGGTTGGTTTTCCGAATTCAACAGCAATACGGAGTTTGGGTGGATGTATTCTTGGAGCAATAAGAAAATTTCTCGATGTTCATCCTGCCAATCTCCGAA
>CAYUNO010000184.1:0-4951 GCA_964446075.1 uncultured Flavobacteriaceae bacterium
ATTAAGCAGCCCAGCAAATTCATTTTATGGCCTAAATAGTCATCTTATTGCCAACCATTACGCTCTGTCTATAACACTTTAAATTACCCTTGAATCCGTCTGGGAGAAAACCCGTTTTCAGTATGCCGATACAAAACGAGATACCAATTACTACGGCTCCTCATATTATCAATACGATAAAAAAATCAACGATTCCTCTTACTGGAGACTCGGCACCCATAAAATGGGTGTTCAGTTAAACAGTCAAAGAAATCCTAACCGATACGTTACACTTAATTGGACAACCCAACGGTCAACCACCGAATCATTACAGCCCAACTTCAACGGAACTGGGACAAAACAATTTAGATCCTCAGCCATTCATACCTATGTAAGTTTACCAACTTCAGGCATAAGGAATTACATACATGCAAATTACACTGTAAGCGGTTACAATCAAGGTGCCTACGAAATTGGCCTTGTAAGCGTAACACCTATTATTCGGAAATTGAAACAGGAATTGAAACAAGCACCCATCCAACAATCATCTTCACCATCGATTTTAACGGGTAAAAATATTCCTCAAACCCCACAATCCGCCAATGATAGTACCCGAAAAATTAAATCTAAAGAAGATATAAATGATTATTTTATTGATCGAATGAGAATACCCCATTTTCATTATCCCTTTAGTATAACGTTTAAGGCCCTCTCTCAAAGACAATCGGCCAACTTATTCGACCAACAATTTTACTCCAATCACTTCCAATACAACAATAACTTTTCACAAATTGGTAAAAACTCAGTATCGCTGCGTCTTTCATATATTCCAAAAGTTGCTGTTGAGGCCACCTTCAATCCCAATGAAATAATCGATGCCAGGGATAAAAAACGTAAAAACAAAAACTACACAATTTCCAATATTGAATTTCAAATTGGCTCTATCACCAATCCCATTTTGAGGTTAAACAGTGCTCAACCATCTCAATGGTTGTTTCAGGTTCCGTTTACCGCCGTTAATTTCTCCATTACCCAAAAAATAAATCATTTTGAAATAAGTCAATTAATTTCATTTCAGTCATTTAAGTCAGATAGTATAAACAATTTATTAAATTTTGGAATCCCTCAATTAACAAGCTTAACCGATATTCATCTTGAATACTATTTGTTTAAAAAAACCATGCGAACGCGCATTGGTTTAAATGCTTGGTATATTAGTTCTTTTACCCCTGTGGAATACCGTCCCGATGCCTTAAGTTTCTATTATAATTTGCAACAAAGCAACAGATCAGGAAATTACCTCCAACTGGACGCCTACCTTACAGCCCAAATTCAATCGGCCATCATCTATTTCAAATTGGAGCATTTTAATGAATTAAACTACATCCCAGGATTTAATCCCCGATATGATTTTGTTACTTACTATCCCATTCAGCCCTACCGTTTCCGAGTAGGAGTTCAGTGGAAATTCTATAATTAATGCGCCTCTAACCAATTTCCACCAATACCCGATTCCACCAGAACAGGAACGGACAAAGGCATAGCTGTTTCCATTAGGCTACAGATGTTGGATTGTACAATCGTCAACTCCTCTTTCGGTACGTCAAATACCAATTCGTCATGCACCTGCAATAACATACGCGTAGACAATTTTTCCGATTTTAGCCAATCATGTATCTTGATCATGGCCACCTTGATCATGTCCGCAGCACTGCCTTGAATTGGAGCATTAATGGCGTTTCTTTCTGCAAAACCACGCATTACTGCATTTCTAGAATGGATATCCCTAATATACCTTCGTCTACCTAAAATGGTTTCCACATATCCGTTTTCCTGCGCCTTTCGTACCGCCTCGTCCATATAATCTCGAACTCCACCAAATTCCCGGAAATAATTATCAATAATCTCCTTGGCTTCACCTCTGCTAATACCCACACGTTGACTCAAACCAAATGCCGAGATTCCATAAATGATTCCAAAATTCACAGTTTTAGCTTTTCTACGCATCTCTTTGTCCACCTCATCGATATTCACTCCCCAAACCTTAGCCGCCGTTGCTGTATGAATATCATATCCCATTTGAAAAGCCTCCTTCATGCCCGGATCTGAGGAAATATGAGCAATGATTCTTAATTCAATTTGAGAATAATCAGCACTTAGTAGAACCTTTCCAGGATCACCAGCGATAAATGCTTTTCGAATCTCCCTGCCTAACTCGGTTCTTATGGGTATATTCTGCAAGTTGGGATTTTGCGAACTTAGTCTTCCCGTTGCTGCAACAGCTTGGTTAAAGTGAGTGTGTACCCGCCCCGATTCCTTATCCACCAATTCTGGCAAAGCATCTACATAGGTAGATTTAAGCTTTTGTAAGGCCCTGAAATCTAAAATATCTTGCACAATCGTATGCTTTCCCACCAAACTCAACAAAGTTTCTTCATCTGTTTGATACTGACCTGTCTTCGTCTTTTTGGGTTTATCCAACAATTGTAACTGTTCAAACAAAACCTTACCCACCTGTTGAGGTGAAGAAATATTAAATTCAAATCCTGCCGATTCAAAAATCCGCTGTTGTACCAATTGCATTTGAGTTAGCAACTCGCTGCTATATTGCTTCAAGAAATCTACGTCCAAAGCAATACCATTTCGCTCCATATCCTCCAACACATGAACTAAAGGAATTTCAACAGTCTCAAACAATTCCTTTACCCCTTGTTGCTCAATTAAATCCTTAAATATCAAATATAATTGTAAGGTAATATCCGCATCTTCGGCCGCATACTCTGAAATAAGTTCAACCGAAACATCCCGCATATTTCCTTGATTTTTACCTTTTTTCCCTATTAAGGTTTCAATAGAAATGGGTGAATAGTTTAAATAGTCCTCACTTAATACCTGCATATTATGCCTCTTGTCAGGTTCTAAAAGGTAATGAGCCAACAACGTATCAAACCAAGGATTTGCAACCTCTATTCCGTAATTCCTAAGTACCGCCACATCATACTTAATATTTTGAGCAATTTTTAGTTTCGATGAACATAAAACCCCCGCAAATTCCTGTAGAATAGCAGCCGCTTCTTCCGTGTTTGCAGGAATCGGAACGTACCATGCCGTATGAGGTTTTGTAGAAAACGACAATCCTACAATCTCTGCCTGCAATGATTCAACATTGGTAGTCTCCGTGTCAAAACAGAAATATTCTGCGGCTTCTAACTCATGAATTAAATAACGTCTATCTTCAGCAGTAATTGCAGTTTTATACTCATGGGGAACATCTGCAATAGTCAGTTTCGGGACCATACTACCTTCCTCATCCAAGTCAATTTCTTCATTGGATTCGCCAACGGAAGCCTCAGAACCTGAAGAAGAAGGACTATCAAACAACGAACCCTGCAATGGATTGGATGGCAGCGCTTTTTTTACTGATTTAGGTCTAGATGCTCCGTCTTCCTCACTCGCTGCATTTGTTGCAGAAGCCCCTAAAACTCGCTTGGCCAAAGTCCTGAATTCCAACTCCTCAAACACCTCGGTTAGTTTTTCAGCATTTACAGGATCTAACTGCAAACTCACTAAATCCAAATCTACGGGTACCTGAGTATCAATAGTAGCTAACCATTTACTCACTTTCGCTTGCTCTGCAAAGGCAATCATATTTTCTTGCATTTTGCCCTTGAGCTTGTCTGTGTTTTCTAATATATTCTCAATACTCCCATACTCTGCAATCAATTTCTTCGCTGTCTTCTCACCCACTCCCGGTACTCCCGGAATATTGTCCGAAGCATCGCCCCATAATCCTAAAATATCAATAACCTGCTTAATTTCAGTTATTTCCCACTTCTTCAAAACCTCCTCAACACCCAAAATTTCATCGGGCGAACCCATTCTACCGGGTTTGTATATTTTCACATTATGCCTAACCAACTGGCCGAAATCCTTATCGGGTGTCATCATGAAAACATCCAAGCCAACATCCCCTGCTTTCCATGCTAAGGTACCAATGATATCATCGGCTTCATACCCATCCATAGTAATTACAGGGATATTAAATCCTTCAATTATTTTGAATATATAGGGGATACTCTTCGCGAGATCTTCAGGCATTTCTTCACGATGCGCCTTATACGCCTCAAATTCTTTGTGTCGATGCGTTGGTGCCGCAGTATCAAATACCACCGCAATATGAGTTGGTTTTTGTTTGTTTAAAATATCTAATAGCGTATTGGTAAACCCAAACATCGCACTTGCATTTAAACCCTTGCTAGTGATTCTTGGATTCTGACTAAAAGCGAAAAAAGCTCTATAAATCAGAGCCATTCCATCCAATAAAAATAATTTACCCGAACTCATAAAATGAATGGCAATTTACAACAAACCAAGTCCACGAAACAGCATTGTTTTGATTTTTAAACGTATAATTGCGAAGCACCTAAATCAAGGTAGCCTTACCGTGAATTTCAAACCCTTTTTTCATAAAATTCAATTTATACACTTACTTTTAGTAGTGTTCCTAGTAATCCAGTGCATTGGTATAACCAATCCACCACTAGAAATTGGACATAATTGGCGACAAACCGTTACGGCCATGATCGCTCGAAACTTACAAAACAATGGATTTAATCTTTTCAATCCACAAATCGATTTTTCCGGAAATAATGAAGGTTTCATTGGTTCAGAATTTCCCATTTTCCAAGCCATAATCGCTGTTTTTAATTCTATCATAGGATACCAACACTGGCAGGGTAGATGGATAAATTTACTTATTTCCACTTGGGGAGTATGGGCATTATATCAATTCTTATTGCGAGCTTTTTCCAAACAAATCGCCCAAAACACCTCTGCAATTTTACTGTTTTCCGTATGGTTCTCATTTAGTAGAAAAATCATGCCCGATACCTTTTCTATTGCATTGGTTTTAATAGGAATTAGACAAGCACAGCTGTATTTAAGCACAACAAAAATTCGTCACCTTGTATTC
>CAYUNO010000185.1:0-4948 GCA_964446075.1 uncultured Flavobacteriaceae bacterium
GGCGTTAATTTTGTCCTTTATTCTTCTGTCTTCTCCTTGTAATCTGCGTTTACCATCATCGGATTTAGCCATTTGTTCAAAATGACTCTTTTGCATGTTTTGGCGTTCGGAGTTACTAAAGTTCTTGAATCGTTGAAATATTCCGTCTGATAATTGTTGATAGGTTCCTTGTAATTTATGGTACATTTTACCGCTTACAAAGCCTGCTTGATTCCAACGTTGTTGCCATTCTTTTAATTCTTTGAAAAGTAACTGCGGGTCAATGGTTTCATTATTGGATAAAGCAGTTAACGCATCTATAACCTCTTGTTTTTTGGTAACGGCTTCTGATTCGGATGATTTACGCTCTTTAATCCATTCATTTCTGCGTGCATAGAAATGATCAAATGCAGCCCTAAAGCGTTTCCAAATTAGGTCGTTTTGTTCTTCAGGAACAGGACCTACTTTTTTCCATTCTTCTTGCAATTGTTGCAATGCATCAGCAGTCTTGTTAAACTCATTTCCGTCTTTTAATGCTTCTGCACGCTCGCACAACTGCTGTTTTTTTACTAAATTATCTTTTCTGCTATTATTTAAATCCTTGAAGAAGTGTTTACGTTCACCGTAAAATTTGTTGCGTAAGCCTTTAAACTTTTGCCACATTTCCTCATTAACCTCCTGCGGAACTGGACCGATTTTTTTCCATTCTTCCATCAGAGTATCCAATTCTTTACCTGCAGCATTCCATTCTTTTCCTGTATTAGGAAGAACACTTAATAAAACTTCACCTTTTTCAATAAGGACTTGTTTTAGCGACTGATTTTGTAATTTTTGGGCATCAATTTTAGCTTGTTGCTCTTTTTTAGCATCGATTACGATATCCGATGCCGCCTTAAATCTTTTCCATAAATCTTCGGAAATCTCGGTTCTCACCGGGCCCGTGTTTTTCCAATCTTCGTGAAATTTATTTAACGCAACCATGGCTTTACGAATATTGGATTCGTCTTTTAATGCCTCAGCTTTTTTAATTAAATCGATCTTTATTTCTAGGTTTTTTTCTTTATCAAGATCTTTTAATTCATTAAACAGTGAAAGTTGGTTATAGAATTTATCTATGTAGATTTTATAAGTACTGTAGAGTTCTTCTTGGTATTCTTTGGGGATTTGTCTAACTTCCTTCCATTGCTTCATGTATTCTCGCAGGATAGACAAACTTTGATCTGTTTCTTCGGATTCTACAAGAGCTTTGATTTTTTCGAGAATAGCTTGTTTCTGCTTTAGGTTTTCTAAGCGTTCTTCCTCTTGTCTCTTTCTTTCATCCTCTTTTTTCTTCTTAAAATCAGCTATTATTCCTAATAATTCAGATTTTAATGCATCGGCAGGAGGAACAAAATCTCTAGGATCCTTGCCTTCTTCTACCCATGTACGAATCAATCCGGGTCGTTCTTGATCTAGTAAATCATCAAAAGCATCACGTAATTCCTGTAATTTGGTTTGAATCTGTTTAACATCGGTTAAACTTAAAACTCGTTGAGCCTCAGCAACGATTTCTTCTTTGTTAAAATGAGAATAATTAACCGAATGATTAATTTCTTCTTCGAGTGTAAATAGTTTTTCGGCTTCAGAAAGTTCATTTAAAAAACTCTCTTGATTGATTTCCTGCTCCAATCCCATACTGATAAAAGGAAAATTATTTTGTTTGTTTAATGTTGTGTTTAGTTTCTAGCATCCAAAGAGCTGCTTCTGCTGCTTCGGAACCTTTATTGCCGAGTTTACCTCCAGCTCTTTCTTCGGCTTGATCGTTAGTATTTGTGGTAATAATACCGTAAATACATGGTTTTGAAAATTTTAAAGATAGGGTGTTGATACCATCAGTTACTGCATTACAAACGTAATCGAAATGTGGAGTATCGCCTTTGATTACGCAACCCAAACAGATAACAGCGTTGTAGTTTTCTTCAAATAACCATTGTGCCGCAGTGGGAATTTCAAATGCGCCAGGTACCTGAATTGTGTCAAATGAAATCTGATGAGGATGTGTGGCTTGAAATTCACCCAATGTGCTTAGGGCTCCATCCAATAGTTTAGATGTGATATGTCCATTCCATAATGAAACTACTATTCCTATCCTCACTTCACCAATGCTGAGATTTGTAGTAAGTTTAGGCGCCGAGAAGGGTAGAGAGGTAGCCACGTTACGTTAACCTGTTCAGTTAAGATCACCTATCAAACCTTTTAGGCGATAGATGTTAAGTTCAGCTGTTTGAAGATATCTTCCATCTTCAGCCGTGCTATATTTTTTTGCAATTGTCTCATAACAAGACAGTGCATCAGATAATTTCTCTGCTTTCTCGTAATGTTGAGCTGCTCTAACATAATATCCTGCAGATAAATCGTTATCGCTTTCTTTAGCTGCCCTTTCAAATAAACCGGCCGCCTTCTTGTAGTCTCCTTTTTCAGAATAACAAGTGGCTTTAGCTGCAATAATTGCAGGACTTAATCCGCGATCCTTAGCATCTACCTTATTTAAGTAATCCAATGCGTTGTCGAAATCTCCCTTATTCAAATAGGCTAAACCTGCAACTAAAGCTGCTTCATTACCTTTAGCAGTAAAACTATATTTATCGGCAATTTCTACAGCGGATGTGATTTTTCTTTTTTTGTCACCTTTTAACACAATGTCGAAAGAATCTTTAGCAAAAAAGTGATGGATTTTTTTAAATTTTTCAGCTGCTTCAGACTCTTGTTTGGGTAGGTAATAGTAATTCCAACCTACTATAAGTGCAGTTATACCAATTACTCCTATGCTTATATAGTTTACATTTTTACGATTTTCTTCGTAGTAACTTTTTAAGTTCTTTACAAATGCACCGGCTTGTTGCTTAATATCCATGGGTATTTTTCGAGGGGGCGAATATAATGAGAATAAAGATTTTTTTCCAAGATTTAATCCATGATATACGGATAATTATCTTCTACGTAGTTGTGCTTGAACAATAATGAAGCATCTGGATAAGGTGAATTCTCAGCAAATTCAACACTCTTGTTTACCAATTCAATGATTTCTTCTTCGATTGCATCTAATTCTTTTTCGGTAGCGAATTTCTTAGATAGAATGGTTGCTTTCGTTGTTTCAATTGGGTCTTTTGTTTTGTAATCTGCTACCTCTTCTTTGGTCCGGTAACTGGCAGGATCACTCATTGAATGACCTCTATAACGGTATGTTTTAATTTCCAAGAAAGTAGGTCCTTCTCCTCTGCGCGCTCGCTCGCATGCTTCATAAATGGCTTCGTGTACGGTTTCACACTTCATTCCATCTACTTGATAACTAGGCATATCGTATGCTAAACCTATCTTATATATATCAAGAAGATTTGTAGTTCTTGCAACACTGGTTCCCATGGCATATTCGTTGTTCTCACAAATAAATACTACAGGCAATTTCCATAACATGGCCATGTTATAAGCTTCGTGAAGGGCACCCTGTCTTGCTGCACCATCTCCAAAAAATGTTAAACATACATTTTCTGTTCCTTGATACTGTTCGGCGAAAGCAATACCTGCACCCAACGGAATTTGAGCACCTACAATACCGTGGCCCCCTACAAAATTGTGTTCTTTTGAAAACATATGCATCGAACCACCTTTGCCTCCTGAGCATCCCGTAGCCTTGCCATATAATTCTGCCATAACAGCGTTTGGACTTATACCGAGTGCTAACGCATGTCCATGGTCTCTGTATGCAGTTATAACTTTATCCTCTTTGCGCATGGCAGTAACCATACCTGCCACAATAGCTTCTTGTCCAATATACAAATGACAGAATCCTTTGATTTTCTGTTGGCCGTACAATTGAGCAGATTTCTCTTCAAATCTACGTACCAACATCATTTCGCGGTACCAACGTAAATATTCTTTTTTTCCGAATTTCATGGAAATGCGTTTTTTAGTTGCGCGAAAATAATCATCATCTCTTAATTTCGATGCATATCTAGTGGATTCTATCCTCAATATTTCTAACCTTATCTTTTATTAATCCAATTTCTCTTTGAATTATGCGCAAGGTTGGTCCTAATTCATCGGAATCCGTAGATTTTGGTTCCTCGAATTTGGGATTAATGTAATTGACAAATTTCCATAGTTCAAGTATGTTCTCCGCTTTAACCGAATAAGGTTCATACATCGGATTGGTACTGCATAATAAAAATGTACCATCTTCCTCAATTCGATTGTATAATACCTTGAAAACTATCCCGTCGTCCTTTGTAATTACAATATAAGGATTTCCATTTTTTACGTGATTCCAATCCTGCATGTACTCTCCAGTAACATACGCACCATCGCATACAGGTGGCATACTATCACCGGAAATTGGAAAAGTTCTGTATTTTTTGTTGGAAGATAAAAACGGCAGACTAAATGCAGGTAATGTTTTAATGAAATCTGGATCTGCAAATCCAGTAGTATATCCCGCTTTCGCTTTTAATGGTACTAATTCAATATTTTCTTCGTTATTAGAGTTTACCGTAGTTGCCAATACCCTTAACCTTGTACCACTTAGGTCTAAATCAAAGCCTTTTTCTAATTGTGACAACTGAATTTCGGATATTAAATTTAAATCAATACGCAGTAGTTTGTCAATATTAACCTGGAAATAATCAGATATACGCAATAAAATTTGAATGCCAGGTTCCGCAACCCCGTTTTCATAACTATTGTATGCCGAGCGAGTTATATTCAAACTTTTTGAAACCTCTTCTTGACTTCGTTTCCGACGCTTTCTCAATAACTTTAAATTCTCTTTTAAATACATTGTTAAAAATATTACCACTTATTTGGCGGTTAAATTAACAATAAAATTTTAATTTGTCAAGAAAATTGGAAGATTGTTGTTAAAAAAACCAACATTGTGAATTAACTCTTAAAAACATATTGTTTGAACGGTTTTGCAAAGTCATCTACTTAGGTT
>CAYUNO010000186.1:0-4899 GCA_964446075.1 uncultured Flavobacteriaceae bacterium
GTCGACTAATTGACATAATTAAATTAAAACTACTTCCAATCCAAAATTCAAGTGATATATTAAAGATTGGAGCAGGGGCGAATATTTCCCTAGATGGGATTATTTCAGATGGTAGTTATTACTACGGTAAAATTTATCATGGGTTATTAACCAACAATCAAAACCTAGTAGGCGAAGACTATAATTTTTCAAATACAATTGAAAGAATAAAACAGGGTAATCGTAGATTTGAATATGGTACTGAGTGTGATTTAATAGCACTTAAAGATTTTGAGGATTTAGTAAGATACAACAAACAAAATGGGAATAGGGTTATATATTTTTTTCCGCCTTTTGCTCCCACTATTCAGAATTTATTAAAAAGCGAGAACTATACATATATCGCTCAATCGGCTGAAAAAATCAATCAAATTGCTAAGGAAAATAACGTATCATTTTTTGATTATACCTTTATGAAATCTACAGATGCTATGTATATTGACGGATTTCATGGTGGTGCAAGATTATACTATGAAATCGCTAAGTCATTTGGTATAAATATCAAAGATTGTCAATTTAAAAATAATTACGAAACAGATAACGATAGCCTTTTATCCAAAGAACGGGTAACACTTTTCAACTCTTCCAAATCAAATCAAACCCGTCAGGGTTCAAACTAATTTCCTTTAGAACATACACCACCCCGCCTTCCTCGGGGTTGAATGGCTCTAGGTAAGTATTCACGGTTTGTTCGTCACTTTTGCCTCGTAAACTATTTTCTGTAAATCGCTTTAGTTCAGTTTTATTTTCTGAATCAGACCACAACAAAAAATGGGCATGGTAGCCACTAAAGTCTGGGTTTTGTTCCACTGCATAAAACAAACGAATTTCATTCTCCTTGTATTTAGTGGCTAGCTTCTTACCTAGTCGCTCCATTCTAATTTTAACACTATTCATTTGCAATTTGTGGGCATAACGAACACAACCAAAACAATCCCATTCAAATCCACTTAAATAAGCCAAGTAGTTGCCTTTGATATCCTTGGTCTTTTTAAAACTGCTTAAATCAAAATTTAACAGCGCCTCTGATACAAACAACTTGTTCATTAATCGGTAGAAATACATCGCAAAATTGCTTCGTTCTAACAACCTCATCTTTCTCCTCACCTTACTTTCAGAGTGGTTTTTGTATCTCTTGCAAAATACTTTGAGTTCGTAGTACACTCTACCGTTTATTGTTACTCCAGTCGGTACCATATTATCATTCATACTTCCCATAGGTACATCATTGAGTACCACATTTACATTTACTTCTTTCATTTCATTTAATCTTTACTGTTATTATTTTATCACTATCTATTGCATAGATGGTTCCAAGGACACTTTTTAGTTTTAGCATCCTCAGTAGAGTTATTCATGCTGACAAACTGAATAGCCCCTTCATACAATAAATAGTAGGTTTTTGAGAAAAGTACAGTGTCTTTTAAAATAAGTTGCGTGACCAAGTGCCTAACAAACAAAATCACTCTTTTGAGGTCTTTATTAACTCCTCAAACAAAAAATCATGGGTGAAAATGATGTGGTAGTAATCGGGTAAAAGGTTAGAAATTTTCAAAGTCCCCGCTACTAAAGAAAAAAGTCATCAGAAATGGTGACTTTTTGCTTTTTTAGCAGTAACAATTTGAAAATAACTAAAAATTAGATTGGATATCTATTTGGATTGATCCATCAACAATAGTTTATTATCAAGTTTTTCGAGATGTTTTTCGAGTTCAAGAATTCTTAACAATAAATATTCCTGATCCTTTGTTGTTTGGTTACGCCATTTATTTAAATATATTAAACTTGAAACATCACAAACAAACGAGGTTAAAAACAAAAATCCCGCGATTTTATACTGTATATTAGCTCGTTTTAGAAGCCAAGTTCGTTCAATATCATAGGCAGTACTACTTAGCCTAATCTTGTTGTTTGCAGATACAATAAACATTGTGCCTAATCCACCTGTAACTATTCCTGCCGTTAGATTCAAATTACTCCTGATAAGATAATATTTTGCACTTTTTTGAGGTTTAGGACTTTCAAATTCATTGACTAATTGATTTGCATTGCAAGACAGAGAAATAATCAACGCAAAAAATAACATTAAATTTTTCATGACCATCAACGGATATCGTATTCCAATGAAACCGTTACACTAGCGGTTTTTTCTTTGGAACTAGTATTCAACGTGCCACCCCAGGAATATTCTTCGTCCGAGTTCTGACCCGTTATCTGAAATACACCCATCGTACTTTTGGTTAATCTACCCTTGCTACCTCCGGCCTCTTCCAATACCGTTTCACAGCGATTCCTTGCATCTTTTGCCGCTTCTTTCAACAAATCAATTTTCAATTCTGCCAATTTGGTAAAATAATATGAAGGCGAACCCGAATTAAAGGAAACCCCTTGTTCCAACAAATCCGTAACCTCCCTAGAAATGGCATCTACCTTGTCGATCTCCTTAGATTTTATAGTAACCGATTGAACCGCCGTGTATCCTAAAAAGCGCGTTCCTCTTCGATATCCTTTTTCGTCGTAAATATCCTCATCCTCCTTTCGAATATCGGTGGAAGAAAAGGTAATCTCCGATTCTTTAACTCCTTTGGCTACCAAAAATGCTTTGGTCTTAGCCTGATCCTCTTTTAATTGTCGATATGCATCCTTAAAATCCGCACTGAAACGAGAATAACTTCCGCTCCAAACCACTAAATCCGAGGTGAAATCTTTTTCCGCCCTCCCCGTAACTTCTATGGTCTTTTTATTTTCGGCATTCCGCTTACTTTCTACCCAAGAAGAACCCAAAATAGCAGCTGTAACTACTATACCCACAGCGATAAAAATACTTCCTAAGTGGTTCAACACCGATGATTTAAATGTATTCGACATAACTCCTTTAAAACGAATGTATTAATTAATTATTGAAAGTACAATCCATTATTTATTCAATGAGTCGAAAAAATCTAGCGCCTCCAATCCTGTCTGATTCCAAAATCGATAATCGTGACCAGCATTCTCAACGATTCGGAATATAAATTTTGGCGAAGTATGATTACTCAACACCATGTTCGCTTTAACCGATTCGTATGCAGCAGCCAGTTGTATCGCTTGATTTACCGAAACCACAGCATCTGATTTTCCATGTGCCACAAAACAAGGAACCTTCAATTCAGAAATTCTGCGAAGAATGTTGTTAGAACCTTTCCACCGGTACGAAAACGCAGAAAAACTCCCCATACAATTAATCATCAAGTTATCGTTTGGGGTTAATGTAGGGTCATAATCGCCGCTGAGCGACGCCACACCACTAAAAGCCTCTGGATGTTCTAAACCCAACAACATAGCTCCCCGGCCACCGGTTGACAAACCCATGACGAATGTAGGAATAGGTAATCGCAAATCTCGATAAAGAACCTCTCCTTTGCCCGTTTTAACAGGGCTTTCTGGAATTCCTATATTTGTAAAATAACCCCGGGCTTGCAAAGGCTGCAAAACAGAATCCCACAACCAAGTTCGTGTTGGGTGTAAACAATAGTCTTTTCGCATCTCTGGATACAAACTATCCATATACACGCTTTTACCCATCTCTACTAACATCACATCATAGCCACGAAGTAACGCCGTTTCACAAATTTTCGTTCTTGTACACCACTGAGTATCAGAATAATTCCATCCTGGTAATAACAGCAATAATTTCCTTCCAGAACCTTGCGTATTCTTAGAAACAATGAATCGAATCTCCACCCGTTTTCCCATGCAATTGACCCGATATATCGTATCATTAACTATCGGCTGTGTTTGAACCAAATACTGTTGATGCAATTCTTTAGCAATCGCTACATCCTCTTCAGTAATTGAGTCTTGAAGAAATCTTCCTTTATTGGAGCCCACACCTTGGCAAGCCATCCATGGCAAAATTCCTACCAATAACAGCCCCAAAATTCGCATATAAACTTATTCTGTATCGTAGCCAAATTGCTTCAACATCGTTTTGTTGTTTCTCCAATCATCACGCACCTTCACAAACAACTCTAAATAAACCTGCTTACCCAAAAATGTCTCCAATTCCTTACGAGACTCGATGCCCAAACGTTTGATTCCGGCACCATTTCTACCAATAACTATGGGTTTTTGAGAGGGTCTTTCTAAGATTACTTCGCAATGAAGTCGGATGATTTTTTCTTCTTCCTTAAAGGAAAGAGTTATCACCTCCGAGGCGTACGGAATTTCTTCCTCATATAACTTTAGAATGTTATTTCGAATGATTTCATTAACGAAAAATCGCTCGCTCCGATCGGTAAGTTGATCCTCAGGATAATAGGGGGGATGTATCGGTAAAAAGTCAACAATGTATTTCTCTAAAACATCCAGTTGAAATCCTTCTTGTGCAGAAATTGGCAAATACACTTCGGCCTCAAACGTCTCTTTTAACCAACTAAGTTTTTTTACTAATTCCTCCTGATTGGAATTGTCTATTTTGTTTAAAGCAACAATTTTTTTGGCTTTTGAACCTTCAAATTTTAACCGTATTTCTTCAGAAAAATCGCGTCCGTGAATATCTAGTAACAACACCAACACATCACTATCTTCCAAACTCTCATTCACCACTTTCATCATTTTTTCGTGCATTCCGTAGCTGGTTTTACGTAAAATCCCCGGCGTGTCCGAATAAATAATTTGAAATCCATCACCATTTTTCACTCCCAAAATTCGATGCCTAGTGGTTTGGGCTTTGGGGTTTATTATGGCTAACTTTTCGCCCATCAAGGCATTGTACAACGTGCTTTTTCCGGCATTTGGCATGCCAATGATACTCACAAATCCCGACTTAAATGTATCTTCGCTCACAGCAATTCAAACCTACAATAATTTTGTAGGACT
>CAYUNO010000187.1:0-1437 GCA_964446075.1 uncultured Flavobacteriaceae bacterium
TGCATACAGCTGGCCTGTTCATGTTTTATACTATCAACCCAATTTTTTATCCGATGGTTATATAGATGTTGAGTACAATCCCTATGCTCATCTTCCCAATCAGATTGGAGGGACATCTTCTTGGTCCAACGGATTTAAAGATGGTCAATTGATTCCTGGAATTGGCGGACAAATAGCGATGGAATTTGAATGGGGTAATTATCGATTTTTAACGAATTCTTTATCTATTGGATTTAACACATCAACCTTTATAAAAAAAATCCCTAACTGGCATGATGTTTCGATGAATAGGCAGGTCTTCCCGTCTGTATTTGCTACTTTTGCATTAGGTTTCGTCAGTGAAAGAAATCGAAAGCCATAAAAATTATATTACACCGTGATTGATTTACCAATAGTTTCTAAAGAAAGAAAAGGCATTTCTAAGCCATCTTGGTTAAAAATTGAACTCCCAACTGGTGAGAATTACACCCAAGTAAAACGAATTGTAAAAGAACATAAACTTCATACAATTTGTGAGGACGGCCGATGTCCTAATATGGGCGAATGCTGGGGTGCAGGTACGGCCACGTTTATGATTTTGGGTAACATTTGTACTAGGAGTTGCTCGTTTTGTGCTGTAGCCACGGGCAGACCAACGGAATACGACCGCGATGAGCCATTTCGAGTTGCCGAAGCAGTTCGATTAATGGGTGTTAAACATTGTGTAATTACTTCTGTAAATAGGGATGAATTGAAAGATAAAGGTGCCGGTGTTTGGGCCGATACCATTAGGGAGGTTAAAAAACAAAATCCCGATACTACCATCGAGACTCTAATCCCTGATTTCAAAGCGCAATGGGATCTATTATATATGGTTTTGGACGCAGAACCGGATGTAGTAAGTCATAATATGGAAACGGTAGAACGGTTATACCGTTTGGTTAGACCTCAAGCAAAATACCATCGAAGTTTGGAACAAATTCAGCGAACAAAAGAGTACGGTAGACGCACGAAGTCTGGCGCCATGTTGGGTTTAGGGGAATCCCCCGAGGAAGTTGAACAGCTTATGACTGATTTGCATAATCACGGCTGTGATGTTTTAACTTTGGGTCAATACCTTCAACCAACCAAGTTGCATTTAGATGTAAAGGAGTTTGTGCACCCAGAT
The DNA here is from genome assembly GCA_964446075.1 of uncultured Flavobacteriaceae bacterium. Taxonomy (GTDB): domain Bacteria; phylum Bacteroidota; class Bacteroidia; order NS11-12g; family UBA955; genus JAGKXC01. The sequence goes on from CAYUNO010000187.1 coordinate 1,148, forward strand.
CAATTCAAGTATTATGAGGAAAAAGGACTGCAAATGGGCTTCCGTTTTGTAGAAAGTGGCCCCATGGTCCGAAGCTCATATCACGCTGAAAAGCACGTGCTTTAATTCTTGATTCATTGTCATATTATTGTCATCGGTTTGATTTTCTCTTGTAAAAAATCCAACACAATTGGATAAACAATAAAATATCTATTAATTTGTAGTTACCGCATTTAAGCAAATTTATGAAGTTAAAAAATACTATTCCAGTAACATTATCGGTGGTCTTAGCGGCCAGTTTAGGTTACCTG
>CAYUNO010000187.1:1447-4890 GCA_964446075.1 uncultured Flavobacteriaceae bacterium
AGGAGCCTGTACTTACGGTGAAATCTTCAACCGAACAGACTAAGGACAAGGAATCTGAGTCTATAGAAGGCGCGCTTCGTTCTATTTATAGTATGCGTTTGAATGAAGTAACTGGGACTATTGAACCGGAGTGGGTTCAGTTGGCAACCAGCCAAGCAGATGCATTGCGTTTGCAACGTCGTTTAAATAAAGCCATCGTTTGGGAAGGTATGGGACCTGACAACGTAGGAGGAAGGATTCGTGCGTTTATGATACATCGCGACTCAGGGAATATTTGGTTTGCAGGGGGTGTTAGTGGTGGATTATTCCGTTCAACAACGGGAGGACAAAGTTGGAGACCTATTAATGATAACCAAGAGAACTTAAATGTTAACTGTATTGCTCAATCTGTAGAAGGAACTATCTACTATGGTACTGGGGAAGGTGGTTTCACCAACCTAGCTGGAACACGAAATGGATCACCTGCATTCTTGGGGAACGGTGTTTATAAAAGTTCCGATAATAGAGGTACCAATTTCTCTTTAGTAAATGTTGCAAAAGACAGTCGTTTCTTTGAATGCAACAGCATGGTAGCCCATCCAACCGAAGATAAAATTTTGATTGCAACTAGCACGGGTTTATTTGCTCTTACTGAAAAGGGAACTAAAATAGCTTCTTTAAGAAATGGTAATTGGAAAGAAGTTAAGATGGACAAAAATGGAATTGCCTGGGCAACTATTGGTTCTGGCGCAATGTTTAAAATTGATGGTTCTACTGTTACCGCAGTATCTGGATTTACTAGCCCAGGTGGCCGCGTTGCAATTGGTATATCACCTCAAGATCCCAATTATATATATGCATGTGGTGCTGCTAGTAATGGATCCTTTGCAGGTCTTTGGAGAACTACGGATGGCGGATCTACATGGACTAAATTAGTAAATCAGAATAGTCAAACAAACCTATTTGGATCAAACAACCAAGGTTGGTACGATAACGTTGTAGGCGTAGACCCTAACAATAAAAATCGTGTTATCATGGGTGGAGTTCAATTGGCTAGTTGGGACGAAGTGAATGGTTACCGCGAAGTTGCATCTACCTTTGGAGCTCCCTGGAACGTAAGTTATGTGCATGCGGATAAACACATCGTAGAATGGAATACCCGTACAACCCCTCCAACATTAATTGTAGGTTGCGATGGCGGTTTATTTTCAACACAAAACGAATCCGTTTGGACCAGCATAAATCGCGGATTTACTACCTTGCAGTTGTACAATGTTGCAGCCAATGAAAAAGGGCATGTTGTAGGAGGTTCCCAAGATAATGGTACGCAATTAATAAATTTCTCAGGAAACTCGTTCAATGGAAAACCTTCTCAAACTGCAATATCCATTTACGGTGGTGATGGTTTCGACGTGGAATTTTCAAAATTTGATCCCAATGTAGTTTTTATGAGCACTTACTACGGTGCTGTAGTGCGAAGCGGTAATTCTGGTCAAGCATCTTCTTCTTTCTGGGATGCTCGTCAGGATGGTAAGGTTCAATCCGATTTTAATACTACTTACTGTTTGTGGGAATCAGCTCCAAAAGTTTCTCGTTTATTTTTAGCAAAGAACAGTGAAGTTTGGATGGCCAAGAACCCTACGAACTTTACAGAGGATGTAGAATGGTATATAGTTGCTAAAAATTTGGGTAACGATAGAATCGTTGAAATGGATTATACACCAGATGGTAATCATTTGTTTATCTGTAAGTTTGGTAAGTTATTGCGTTTGGACAGCATTAATTCGGCTACTTTTACATTGGATGCAAATCCAAGTGTAACAACGGTTCCAACACCTATTACACTAAATAACATTACACCATCAGGCGTAAGTGGAAGAACAATTACTTCCGTTAATGTTAATCCTACCAACCCAGAACACGTAGTTATCACGTTGGGTGGTTATGGTAACAACAATTATGTGTACGAAACTAAAAATGCATTGGATGCGGTTCCAACTTGGGACCCCATTACTGGTAATTTGCCTTCAATGCCTGTATACGATGCAGTTATTGATGTGGATGATGATAAGAGAATCATACTTGGAACAGATTTTGGAATTTGGGCCACAGAAGATGGCGGTAAAACATGGGTAGAAGCAAATAACGGTATGGCTCGTGTTCCTGTATTTGAAATTCGTGCTTATGAGTGGAGACCTTGGGAAGGAATGGTAATGTACGTTGGTACTCATGGACGTGGTTATTTCAAATCAAATTCATTGATGACCAATACCAAAAAAGTGACCAAATCTGAAGTTACGGCTTTAAGAGCATACCCAAATCCTACTGCTAATCAAGTAAATTTAGAATATAACAATACTGGAAAAGCAGGTTTAGCCAGCATTATTGTACGCGACATGCAGGGTAGGGTAATTGAACAACGTAATGTGAATATTTCAGTAGGTTCTAATACAATTGAAGTATCCTTACAAGGAAAATCTGCAGGTTATTATTTTGCAGAAATTAATGTTGCAGGCAAGAAGTCGATAGCAAAAATTATTAAGAATTAAGATCCAGTATATTCCTCAGTGCAGGTATAGTGTAATATTAAATAAGCACAATTAAAAAGAAAGGCTACCTAATCAGGTAGCCTTTCTTTTTGGAAAGAGACTTATTGGTTATTACTAGTTGATTTTGCCTGTTTTATTGAACTTAATTCCCAATAAATTCAATCAAAATACTATTGCTCCCCAGTAAATACTGCGATTACAGGTCCTGATAAAACAATACTATCAAATCCTTCCTCAGAACGATTAAAGTGTACTGTTAGGTTTCCACCTCTACTTTTTACTCGAATTAATGTGGGTTGTGTTTCCGCAGTTGTATTAAGTACCTTTAAATTATTTTCTTGTTGGTAAGCAATTGCCGCTGCCGTTATTCCTGTTCCGCAACTTAGTGTTTCGTTTTCTACCCCTCTTTCGTAAGTGCGGATTGAAATATGCTGAGGTTCTAGTTCAGAAACCAAATTGACATTGATGCCGCTTTTTGAAAATTCCTCGTTGTACCGAACATTTCTTCCCCATTGTACAAATGCATTCACATCATTTTCAAGCCTCATTGCTGTTTCTGATGTAGAAAATTCAACAAAATGGGGTGATCCAGTATTTAATACCCATGCATTTGGGAAATTTGTACTGCGATGAATTTCAGATACTGGATTCATGGTAAGTTGAACCCAGTTTTTCTGGATATCAACCGTTGCGTGATGCAAACCATCTGGGGCAGTGAAAGTGAGTTCTGTTTTCCCATTTTTCTCTTTTCCTAGTCCCAGTTTTGCGGCAAAATGGGCAATACACCTTCCTCCATTACCGCACATACTACTTAAATGCCCATCGGAATTAAAATAAACCATCTCGAAATCGGCAATTTCGCTGGGTTGGAGTAACATGAGTCCATCTGCTCCAATTCCAAAATTTCGGTGACAC
>CAYUNO010000188.1:0-4865 GCA_964446075.1 uncultured Flavobacteriaceae bacterium
TTTGGTTCTGTAACCATTGCGGATCGCTTATTGGATGAAGTTGCCAAAATTGGTGAGAAAATCGACGTAAATAAATACGAGTTAGTTGAGGGAAGCAACGTTGTATCATACATCCATGGTTCAAACCGTATGGGTGTGTTGGTTGAGTTGAATAATGCTCCATCCGATGATAATTTTGCTGCGGGTAAAGATGTAGCAATGCAAATTGCTGCGATGAATCCTGTGGCCGTAAACAAGGAGGAAGTGGACGCAACCACAGTAGAGCGTGAATTGGAGATTGGTCGTGAGCAAGCAAGAGCTGAAGGTAAGCCAGAAGCTATGCTGGATAAAATTGCTCAGGGGAAATTAGAGAAGTTCTACAAAGAGAGCACTTTGTTGGCCCAAGAGTTTGTTAAGGATAGTTCTAAGAACGTAGCCAAATACCTGGAAGGAGTTGAAGGCGGCCTAACCGTTGTTCGATTTAAGCGGGTAATGCTAGGATAATTTAATTTAAAAATCCCTCGGAAACGAGGGATTTTTTTTGCTAACTATGTAACTGATATGAAATATAAACGAATATTATTAAAACTTAGTGGTGAAGCCTTGTTGGGTAAGCAGTCTTTTGGTATTGATCCTGAAATTTTGGCTCAATATGCAAAAGAGGTGAAGTCTGCAGTTGATGCTGGCGTAGAAGTGGCAGTAGTAATAGGCGGGGGCAATATTTTTAGAGGGATGCAGGGTGCTCAAGGCGGTGTGGTGGATAGGGCTACTGGAGATTACATGGGTATGTTGGCCACGATGATTAATGCTATGGCTTTGCAAGGAGCCTTTGAAAAAGTAGGTTTGAGTACTAGGCTTCAAAGTGCAATAAAAATGGAACAGATAGCGGAGCCCTTTATTCGTAGAAGAGCGATGAGGCATTTAGAGAAGGGTAGAGTGGTTATATTTGGTGCAGGTACAGGTAATCCTTATTTTACTACTGATACTGCCGCATCTTTGCGCGCAGTGGAGATTGAAGCAAATGTAGTAATTAAAGGTACTCGTGTGGATGGGATATACAATGCGGATCCTGAAAAAGACCCCAGTGCTACAAGATTTAAAGAAATTTCCTTTAAAGAAGTGTATGATATGGGCTTGGAAGTAATGGATTTGACGGCCATTACGTTATGTCAAGAAAACAATCTGCCGATAATTGTATTTAATATGAACGAAGCAGGTAGTTTATTATCTTTAGTGAATGGTGAATCTGTAGGCACGCTAGTTCGCGATTAATACAGATATTATAGGAATATCAACGAATTGTTGTTTACTACTTGTAAAAGAAACAAGCCCCTAAATCTTTAATTTGGGGGCTTGTGCTTTTATTAGCAGCTTTATTATTTTAGTAAACAATGGTATTTGGTAAAATTAAAACCAAAGAAAAAGAAATTATAGGTGGATTTTTTTAAACGAGTATTAGGTTAAAGATCTAATAATTCTGTCTTTTAGTGCTGCGCGGAATCTTTCATACCAATCAAATACAGCTTTATGCAGTTTTTGATATTCGTCGTCTGTAAGTGCGGAAAATTTATATAATTCAGTCCATTCTTTAATTATTGGAATAGGGGTTTTTTCTTCCCAAGGTTTGGTGAAATAGCTAATGTTGTCATATTCTTTTAGAATTGGAATAGAACCAGATTCTAAGGTTTCCATGATCCTGAAGGAGTCTGGATTTATCCACCCTTTTGGACATGGAACAAATCTCGATTTTTGGTAAAGCAATTTACATTCTTCTTGGGATAATGCAGTGTTGCAATTCCAAGCATTTGTGGTGTGTATATATGAATTGTTGAATCTTTGGAGTTCTTGAATTAGTTCAATCCTATCTGATTTTGGCTGTCCAATAAATGTAAATGAAATCGTTTTTTCTGTTAATGGGAATTGGGCTGTTTCATTTAAATAACCACTTTTGAATCCAAGAGGCAAATATGTGATCATGTGGTTTTGTTCTAAATCAGGGTAATAATAATTGCGAAAAACATGAGATGCAAGGTTGTAATAATCGCAATTGTGTAGCAAGGATTCATTTGATAAGTGCCACAAATAAAATTTGAAATTATTTTTTTTGAATTTATTAAGGTAGTTTATAAAGTCAAAACTAGGCCCCCTATGGTTATTGGAATAAATTATTATAGCATTATTTAAGACAAGGGAGTATTTTTTATTATCGAAATGTTTTATATGAGGAATGTCTTTAAATAGTAGTTGGCTGATATACTCCAATTCAAACGAGGTTTGTTCACCTTCGGTGGTTTGCCAAATTAAGTTTAGTTCTGACATTAATAAAGTTACTCAAAAATAAAAAGAAAAGGCTACCCCTAAAAAAGAGATAGCCTTTTCCTATGAATATGGGCTGATTATGCCAATGCGTTCACGTGTTTTTGCAAGCTTGATTTCAAATTGCTTGCTTTGTTTTTATGGATAACATTGCGTTTTGCTAATTTATCCAATGCAGCGAAAGCATTTGCCAACATGGACTGTGCTTCTGCTTTGTTTTCTGATTTGCGAATATTCTTCACGATTGTTCGTGCAGTTTTATGCTGGTAACGATTTAATTCGCGCTTGGCCTCGTTGGCTCTGATTCTCTTGATTGCTGACTTATGATTTGCCATTTTTTCTCAAAAAAGGATTGCAAAGATAACTATTGTGGATTAATTTAACAACGTAAATTCAAAAATAATCTAAAGAATTCATTCAATTATTCATGTTCTGGTGCCAATCGGACAATTAAACCATTCATTGAATTATCTAAATGAAGTTGACATCCCAATCTACTGTTGCCTTTTACATAAAATGCTTGATCTAGCATTGCTAATTCGTCATCGGTAGGATCTGGTAAAAGATGATTGCTTTCCACATAAATCTGGCAAGTGGCGCACATTGCCATGCCTCCGCATTCGCCTTTTACCGGCAGTTCAGCAACTTTACAGAATTCCATTATGTTTAAACTCATGTCTGTGGGAGCCTCGTAGATATTTGAGTTGCCCTCCCTATCGATAATGGTTATTGTAATAGTGTTTTCCATGCGTTGAATACTATTATTTTATTTGGTATTATGTAGGTAACTAATTAAATATGTTGAAGGTGATCCAACGAATTGGCTGTTTTAATGCTGTAAAAAGTATCGTTTAGGGTTTTTTCTAAAATGTAAAGACTTAGGTTGTCATGAGGAAAATTATCCATTTTAGATAATGGCTGACCTGTTAGAAGACAAAGGAAACCTCTCATTGCTCTCCCGTGCATGCAAATCAATATTGGCGATGCACTGTTGGCTTCAATTTTTTGTAATCCTCTTTTTTGTCGTTCGTGCATTTGCAAGGGTGTTTCACCCCCATTTACGGATTCGTTTAAATGACCTTCTCTCCATCGTTTTACTTGTTGGTAGAATTGCTGTTTTGAAAATTCGCTAGGTATTTTGCCTTCTAATTCACCCCAATTTATTTCGTTTAATTCGGGTAAAATTTCAGTTGGAATATTTCTAATTTTAAACGGCTCTACCGTTTGGTGAGTTCTTTGTAAGTTACTGGTGTATATGATTTCAAATGGAATATGGTGATACGATTGGTAAAATGCCTTTGCTTGTAAAATGCCAGTTTCATTCAAATTTGTATCTACCCCTGAACCTTGCACTATGCCTTGTTTGTTATAATCGGTCTGACCGTGTCTAATTAAGTAAATTGTTTTTGTTACCATTGATTGAGTAATTTGCGAAACCGATTGGAGCGATGCAAGATTCCACTACAAAGATACAACAGCCGGAACTCAGTAAGCCGGAAAATGGTTGGGCTTTTTTTTTCAAGCCGAACGAAGGGTTGTGGTATCACATAAAAGGACCGGTGAAAGAATTTGTGGATGAATTACAGGTTGATAATTCGATTGAGCAATATTCCGCAGGATTTGCTGAATCGGGATTTTATTTTAAGCGATTTGCATCGGATTCAGCGCTGCATTTTATTTATGGTGAGGCTGATGTTGTAGTTGAAGAACATTTAGGATTATTACTTGGGGATTGTTTAAGAAAATCTAATATAAAACATATAGAATCTATTGCTGATTCTACGTTGAGATTAGATTTTGATCGTGAAATTATCGGTATAAAAGAAGAAATAGAATCCGGTAAGTTCATTAAAATGGTGGCGGCTCGTAAACGTACATGGGAGATTGAATCGTGGGATGAAGCCCAACTGTTGTCTATATTGATAGATTTAAAAGCCAATTATCTACAAACTTTTGTATTTGTAGTATTTACAGAGGATTTGGGTTTGTGGATAGGTGCTACCCCTGAACAATTAATAACCTTAAAACATTCTCAAGCTAATATTATGGCTTTAGCAGGTACGTTAACGGAAGAACAATCCCATTGGACTACTAAGGAACAAGAAGAACAACAGGTAACACATGATTTTATTGGGAAGGCAATTTATGCAATGGATTTGCCGTTTTCGCCTCTTGAAACGAGTATAAGAGAAATCAATTTAAAACGAGTTAAACATTTACTTCGGGAGTGGAAATTTCAACTGAATTATAAGGATGTTTATCGTTTAGTAGAAGCATTGCATCCAACACCTGCTGTGGGTGGATTTCCGCAAAAAGAGAGTGTTACATGGCTAGAGCAAAACGAAACTTTCGATCGAAAACTTTATACAGGTTGGTTGGGCTATGCAGATCCTAAAAACGAAACTATTGATTTTTATGTTGTATTGCGTTGCGGAGAATTGTTTAGCAATGCATTAACCTGTTATGCAGGTTGTGGTGTAAATCTTGGTAGCGATTTGGAGGTGGAATGGAAGGAAACAGAATATAAATTGGCAATGTTGGCTGATGTGGTTTTTAAGCATATCAAACCG
>CAYUNO010000189.1:0-4815 GCA_964446075.1 uncultured Flavobacteriaceae bacterium
GGTCGCTAATTATGGACTGATTTTGGTGTTGTGTTACAAAAGCAGACCAATGATTTTGACGGTTATCGATGAGTATGAAATCGTTACCACTTCCGTGATATTTTGTGAATTGCATGTTACGGATTTAATTGTTCCAAAATAGCTTTATTGGTGACTTTTTGTGGCGTCCAAACTTTTCCTGGGGTAAAATCTATTTGGTAATAATAGGTGTCTACCCCCAAATAATAAGTATTTCCCAATCTATACAATAAGGCATTCGCATCGCCGAAGTTATTTAAAATAATTGTATAGTGATTTCCTACAGCCTTTGCGTCTTTTTGAGTAGTTGCAGTAGGTTTCCCGTTGTCTGAACGAGTTAATACAACGGTGAAATTATCTTTTACGACAGCTGAGTTTTTTGATCGATTTAAATTATTGTTTTCGCGGGCGATTTTGTAGTTAACCGTATCCGCTGCCGCATTCGAGGCTGGGGTATTTGCATTACTCGCTTGCTGATTGGATAGGGCGGCGGGTAATTTAGATTTCGACTTTGCCACAGAAACTGAGTTAATGGCATCTGCTCGTTTGTAATTGTCCGTTTTGGTTACTTCACGTACGGGATCGATTGGAACAACTTGAAAGCTAGCTATTTGTACTATCTCTTTATCCAAAATAGTAGCAGCTGCAGGAACATCTGTACCAGAATAATTACTTCTCTTACGATACGAGGCGATTGCGTCATTTTCTGCAGGTACACTACGTTTATATTCTATTTGATTATCGCCATTGTTCCACTTGTTAGTAGGGTTTTCAATATCTGTAGCAGCTGCCGGCTCTCCTGGACCTTCTTGTATTGAATAAACCCTATCATCGGTTGCTTCTGAATTTCCATCCATAGGAGTCTGCATTTCATCGGAGTTCATTGCGATGGTTGAATTGGTGGTATCTGCGTTTACAGTGTAGCCACTTCTATTCTGTTGTAAAGCTGCAGTAGACTCTTCGGATTTTGAGGCTTCTTTTCGATAGGATGAATCGGCTGCGTATTCGCTTAGCGAATTCTCGTTGGTTTTATTTAAGTAGGGCCAAGCAATTCCAAATCCAACCACTACGGTTATGGCGATAGCGGCGGCTGCATACCAAAATTTACCGGTGGATTCTTCTCTTTCTTCGGCCAATCGATTGCTGATAAATTCCTTTAATTCGATTTTTCCTTCGTCTTGGATTCCATCAATCATCCATTGTCTAAACTGAATTTCACGCCACAAAGCAGGAGACTTTTTCGCTTCTTCCAAAAAAGCAGCCGCTTCCTCGGCGGAAAGTTCAAAATTGAAATAGGCTTCTATGCGAGGGTCATTAATTTCCATCTCGGTAAAAGTCTAAAGGGTTGTAGGATTTTTTGATAATCACTTCTAATTGCTTCATGCATTGATGTTTTTTCGATTTTGCCACATCGGTATTGGCAAATCCGTTGGCTTCTGCGATGGTTTTCATATCAAATCCATCGAAGTAAAACATCATTAGAATATTCCGACACGTATCGCCTAAAGCGTCCAATGCTTTATGCACCAAACCATAATCCATATTGGAAACAGGATCTTGGTTTATGGCAACCTCTTTCCCTGAAATGTAGGATTCGTCTTTGAGGTATTTGCGTTTGGATAATTGCTTAAGCCATAAATTCTTAATTACCGCATTTAGGTAGGTTGCGGGCTTTACCGTGAGATCAAAATCGGGCTTTCTGGCATTTTGCCATAATACCACCAAGGCTTCTTGCAGTAAATCTTGCGCATCCTCGATTTTGCCACTGTTGTTGATTACATGTCGAATTGTCATTTTCTCGTGTGCCTTATAAAGTTCAATCAGAACCTCACGGTCACCAGACTGGATTCTTCCTAAAATGCTGGTTTCTTTTGGGTTTGATTGCTTCATTGAGCGCGACTTAATACGAGTTAATCGAAAAAAGTAAACGATTCGTAATACAAATTAAATGAAACTATGAGTTTTTGCGTTAAAATCGGAACAATTTTTGAAAATTTGCAAGTATGAAACAGTTTTTAGAGAAACACAAAACTTTTGCCTTTTTTGCAGCGGGCATCCTGGGCGGTGTTGTGAGTCTTACCGCTTACAGTTTTATTTTTCCTTCACAACCTTTAGGGATTGAACAAAAACAAAATGCATCGGCTCAATTGGCCAGGTATGCGAGTTTGAATTCGGTACCGGCATTTGATTTTACGGGGGTATCGGAAATTGCAAATCCAGCTGTAGTGCATATTAAAACTACGATTGGATCTTCGTCACAAGGTTCCACAGAAGCACCACAACGCGGAATGCCAATGGATCCTTTTGAATTTTTCCAAGGTCCTGGTTTTCGGTTTGATAATCCAGGTCCAAGACAAGCCAGTGGATCGGGTGTGATTTTAAGTGAAGATGGATATGTGGTTACCAACAATCACGTAGTAGAAGGCGCCACCAAAATAGAAGTTGTGCTAAACGATAAACGTACTTACATGGTGGAATTGTTAGGTGCCGATAAAAATACGGATTTAGCGTTGTTGCGAATTCCGGAAAAGGATTTGCCGTTTTTGAAATTAGGTAATTCGGACGATGTGAAAGTAGGGCATTGGGTAGTTGCCGTAGGAAATCCATTTAACCTGAATAGTACCGTTACTTTAGGAATAGTGAGTGCCATGGGAAGGAATATTGATATTATTAGATCCAAAGGAAACAAATATGCGATTGAGAATTTTATTCAAACTGATGCGGCAATAAATCCAGGTAACTCTGGCGGTGCATTGGTAAATGTTGCAGGGGAGTTAATAGGTATTAATACAGCAATTGCTTCAGAAACCGGTTCCTATGCGGGTTATGGATTTGCGATACCCGTAAATTTGATGAAAAAAGTGGTGAATGATATTATGAAATATGGTAAAGTTCAGCGAGCGTTATTGGGCGTAAGTATTCAGGAAATCACTCAAAACTTGGCGGATGAACAAGGTTTGGCCGATTTAAAAGGTGTGTATGTTGCGGAGATAACAGATGGAGGCGCCGCGGCAAAGGCAGGAATTAAAAAAGGGGACGTAATATTAAAAGTTGCTGGAGTAGAAGTGAATACTTCCAGTCGATTACAGGAAGAAGTAGGTAAGTATAGACCCGGGGATAAGGTTGTGTTTACCATTCGCAGAAAATCTTCCACTTTGGATATCACGGCTACTTTATTAAATGCTGAAGGCGAGGCGAAGTTAGAAACTGCTGCGGTGAGCGAGTCAGATTCATACGAGGGAATGAAACTTTCTACCGTAACCCGAGAAGAAAAATTAGCATTGGGTGTAAAGTCTGGAGTAAAGGTGAGTAGTGTAGATAAAGGGTTGTTTAAGTCTGCTGGTATCCCTGAATCTTTTGTAATTACCCATGTTAATAACGAACCGGTATATTCACCAAAAGGGTTAGTAACGTTACTTAAATCATTGTCCGGTGCCATCACAATAGAAGGATTTACGAAAGAAAAAGTAGAACGCGTATTTGCTGTAAAGTTGCCTAAGAAAACAGAGGAAAAGAAATAGAAATTTAGGAATTTATGTTTTTAACCTCGTTGTTTATTTGGAATTAAATGATCCAAATTTTGGATTAGCTTCATAAATAATATCGTATAAAAAGAAAACCCCGATGTTTGAATCCATTGGGGTTTTTTATTTTCTACAAATATCCATATTCTCATCGGAATACTTCCGAAAACTGGGAAAGAGAGTAGATTTATTAGACTTTATTTGAAAACGCAGCGGAAGATCAAAGACTAAAAGTCTTCGTCAATATTGGGTGTAATTCCGCCCCCCATTCCCCAACCTATATCTGGGGAATTGTTTTCAAACGGATTGATTTCGTTGTTCATTCTACTGGGTAAAGTTTGAATAGTAGTTTTATTGGGGTTGTATCCACCTTGATAACCGCCATCATAACCACCGCCACCTTCTCTGCCCATTAACATTCTATCTTCGGGTTCTAAATCCACAAATTTTGAAAATTGACCTACAAATTTTGCAAATGCCGATCCGGTTTCACCGTGTCGATTTTTACCAATGATTACTTCCGTTAATCCTTTCACCGTATTGTGCATGCCATCGGCGCCTGCTTCTGCCGCTCCTTCGGTACTCATACCCATATTGGTATAGTATTCATCTCGGTACAAGAACATTACCATATCGGCATCTTGCTCAATGGAACCCGATTCACGTAAGTCGGAAAGTTGGGGACGCTTATTACCTCGTTTTTCAACTTCACGAGATAACTGGGCGAGGGCAATTACAGGTATTTTTAATTCTTTGGCTAACCCTTTCAAGGAACGCGAGATTAAGGCAATTTCTTGTTCGCGATTGGACTGTCCTTTGCTTTCGGCACGTAACAACTGCAAATAATCTACGATTACCATATCCAATCCACTTTGGGAATGGACCCGTCTACATTTTGCATTAAGATCGTATATAGAAAGTTGGGGCGTATCGTCAATGAAAATTCCGGCGCTGCTCAAACTGGCTGTTTTATCGTGTAGTCTTTGCCATTCTTGATCGGTAAGCGAACCTTTTTTAATGGAGTCTGCAGGGATTTCTGCTTCCCCCGATATCAAACGATTTACCAGCTGCACATCGGCCATCTCTAGGGAGAAAATCATTACTTTTTTCCCGAAGTCAACGGCTGCATTTCTTACCAAACTCAATGCGAAAGCCGTTTTACCCATCGCAGGCCGGGCGGCCAAAATTACCAAATCCGAAGGCTGCCAACCGGAAGTAATTCGGTCCAAATCACTGAATCCAGAAGCTACTCCAGTAATACCGTTGTTTTCTG
>CAYUNO010000190.1:0-4791 GCA_964446075.1 uncultured Flavobacteriaceae bacterium
CTTCTTCGGATGAATGTGCTAATGCCAAATTCTGATTGCCACGAGCCATTTCCAGGTTGCAAATGTATTGGTAATTGCTCTTTTTCGGCACCCCGAAGTTGGTATTTCCCATTAGGAATTCGAATTCCACCTTGCAGAAAAAGTACTTTTTTCAATTGATTATCCAAACTGTAGTTTCGATTATCGTACATTGAATAAATTCCACGAATAAAAATGTCTCCTACGCCTTGTATCGTATAGTTTGGATTTTCGGGATATACATTTTTTCTGTTTATTGTTTTCTGCGAAATGTTAGCGATAAATTGTAATTTTTGAAGAGAATTTGGTCGCCAAGAATAGTGGAATTGTTGACTGTAAATCTGATCAAAGGATGTAAGATTCCCAATAGTTGCAGGGTGTTTGAAGGAAATATACTGACTTTCAAACAGCAAATATTGGCGTGATAGTGTATTTATTTGTCCCAAACTATTGAAACCGGCACTAATTCCACACACATCACAGGCATGTAATGGGTAAATTAATAGAGAAATTATAATAGTAATAAAATATTTATACATGTTAACGGGGTTCTGAAAATTTAAGATTTGAAATAAACTGATAATCGGTGAGTGTTTTTAAAAAGGCCGTGATGGCCTCTTTTTCTGCAGGTTGTAAGGGTATGATTTTTTCGTTTTGTACATGTAGCTGATTGTTGGAGTAATGATTTAGTACCTCATCCAAGGTTTGAACTTTTCCATCATGCATGTAAGGATAAGTAAATTCTAAATTGCGAAGCGAGGGAACTTTGAATTTATACAAGTCTGTTGGCAATTCAGTAATGCGCATTCTACCGCGATCTAAACCCGATTGTGTGTAGCCGTTTCTTTCAAATTGACTGTTAGAAAAAAGGGGTTCAGTATGGCAAGAATTACATTTTAGTTTAAAAATCTCGTATCCCTGAGCTTCCAATGGGTTGAAATTTTGCTCTCCTTTTATCACCTGATCGTATTTTGAATTTGAAGAAACCAGCGATAGCATAAATTGGGATAATGATAGCAATATTTTTTTCTCTGTAATTGTATCAGAACCAAATGCGTTACGAAATAATGGCCCATATTTTACCTGCTGTTGAGTAATTCTGTCGATCCAAGAGTTGATAGATAGTCCCATTTCTGTGGTATCGGTAATTGGTGCTAATGGGAGGAGGTCGAGATGATTAATTCCACCGTCCCACATGAATTGTTTTCCCCAAGCCATATTCATAATTGCAGGAGAATTTCTTATTCCTTGTCGATTAAAAATTCCAAAACTTGTTGCAACATTGTGGTCTGCGAAGCCATGAACCTGAGCGTGACAAGATCCACAAGAAAGGGTACGCGTTAGGGATAAATTTTTATCGTAGAAGAGCATTTTCCCTAATTCAAAACCGGCGGCAGTTACTTGATTTTGAATATTGGGATACTGCGGACTTGGGAAATGTTTAGGATATTCAAGAAATGGTTAGTTTTGAATTTCATTATTGTTACAGGCACTTGTAAAAGCACCGATTGCCAATAAAAATAACAAAACGATGATAATTTTAGATTGGAAATAGAATCTCATGGTGAAAAACATGTACACAGGACTACCTGTGTACACGAATTTTGTTAATGAATTAATAGAGATTGATTATGGATGTATATGATCGAAACGAATTCCACTGGCAAAATTAGTAGCGAGCATAGAAGCATCTGAACCAATAGCATGTAAAATAGACAAATCGGCGGTTTTCACAGGGCCATGCCATAATTTGGCCACGTTGGTTATTAAGTGAACCGTTGGTTTGGCCGCTGGGTTTACACTAAGTACGGCACTCCCGAATGTTAGATTTTTTGCTCTAATGGCATTATAAGGACCTTGGTATCCCCCTAAATGATAAAGAAAATTGCCGGTTGGGGACATATTGCTTTTACCTTCAATTCGAACAAAGATATAGCCTGAAGACCAGCTCCAGAACATACCATTTGAAGGCGAAAGTACTCCTTCTTGTACTCCGCTGCAATTATGTAAACTATCTACACCAATTAGGAAATTGACACCTGTATATTCGCCTTTGGGAATATTATTCAATTCAAGCGTATTATTATTTGGATCGATTAAGTAATAGGAGTTGGGTGCTACATATTTAGAGCCATCGGCTTTCACTAATTCCACATTGCTGATATAATATTTTAGCAGATTGGTTGTAAGAGTATCGCCTGACATTGGATGTTTAATTGGCGATCCGTACAGGAAAGGTTCTTCATTTATTCCCCATTTATGTTCAAATTCTATAGTTAATGCTCCAGTTTCATTGCTTGGAGTTGGGGTGATTTTATCATCACAAGATTGTGTTGTTATAGTTAATATAATTGCTCCAATGGCAAAGAATAACGAGTTTGATTTTTTCATGATTTTAGTGATTTTTTTTGAAATAATGTGTATGTAGTCAAATTAGATGGCTACGTAGGATAAAACATTAAAGAAATCCTGATGCAAAAATATCAGGCGCTGTCTAGTTCTAGACTAGTATTTGAAAATCAAGAAAATCTTGGCGGTTTATCAGCTAATGAAAAATATCCGTTTGATGTTTTGAAAATAATTGAATGCCGAGAAAGTTTATCACAACAACAAGGATTTTGTTTTAACTTTTCTACTGTTAATAGGGCAGAAACCCAGTGATCTTCATGTATTAGCTTAGGGAAATCCCTATGTTCAGATTGCGATTGTGTTTGATCTATGGAAATAGTTGCTAATTCTTTAGTTAATTGACAAGAACCTTGGCAGCAGTTATTGGGAATTTCTTTTTGAATGCAACTTTCTCTAGCAATGGTACTGCGATTTAGGTAAAAATTGGTTACATAAACAACTTTCAATATCGAGGGTAACGATACGGATAGAATAAGAATATATAGCAACCAATTTTTCATTTGCTAGTCATACGAAAGTAGAAAAGAAATTGGACTTAAACCATGATATAGATCAATAAATTTCCCTAGGAATACAAGGGGAATTGCTTCATGAGTGCGTGAACTTTTGATTTTACGTCTTGTAAAATCGAATCGTCACCGGTATTGGACAATGCTGTATCGATTAATTCGGCAACTAGTTCCATATCAGATTCTTTCAGACCTCGACTTGTAATAGCTGGGGTTCCTAATCGAATACCTGATGTAACGAATGGGCTGCGGGTTTCAAAGGGTACGGTGTTTTTATTTATGGTAATGTCGCACTTTCCTAAGGTTTCCTCAGCCAATTTACCGGTCAAATCGGGGTTCTTTGTGCGTAAATCGATGAGCATTAAGTGATTATTGGTGCCACCGGAGATGATGGAATACCCTTTTTGAACCATGGATGCTGCTAACGCTTGTGCATTTTTAGCAACTTGATGCATGTACAATTTGAATTCGGGATGCAATGCTTCACCAAACGCCACTGCTTTTGCTGCAATTACGTGTTCTAATGGACCGCCTTGAGTTCCTGGAAATACGGCTCCATCTAGAATTGCGCTCATCATTTTAATTTCCCCTTTGGGTGTTTTGTCGCCCCATGGGTTAGGAAAATCTTTGCCCATCATGATAATTCCTCCTCGAGGACCTCGCAAGGTTTTATGGGTAGTTGAAGTAATGATGTGGCAATAGGGAACAGGATTGTTTAATAGGCCAACGGCAATTAATCCTGCAGGATGCGATATATCGGCCAATAATAGTGCGCCTATAGAATCAGCAATCGCACGTAAACGCTGATAATCCCAGTCTCTGCTATAACTGGAGGCACCACAAATGATTAATTTTGGTTGTTCTCTTTTGGCGATTTCTTCAACGGTATCGTAATTAATTAACCCGGTTTCTTTTTCAACCCCGTAAAAGGACGGGGTATATAGTTTACCTGAGAAATTGACAGGGCTACCGTGGGTTAAATGACCACCATGACTTAAATCAAATCCTAAGATTTTATCTCCGGCCTTTAACACACCAAGCATTACAGCCGCATTGGCTTGTGCGCCGGAATGGGGTTGCACATTGGCCCATTCAACACCAAATAATTCTTTTAGACGTTGAATAGCTAATAGTTCAACTTGGTCAACAACATGACAACCTCCATAATATCGCTTATAGGGAAGTCCTTCAGCATATTTATTTGTAAGTACGGAGCCCATGGCTTCCATAACTTGCTTACTAACAAAGTTTTCGCTTGCGATTAGTTCAATTCCTTCTTCTTGTCTTTTTAACTCTTGATCGATAAGATTAAATACAATTTCGTCTCTTCTAGCAAACATGTTGCAAGTTTACAATACAATGATAAAAAGCCCTTTATTTCTTGCATTATTTCCAAATTATTTTTAATGAATTGCATATTTTAATAATTGTTGGAGATTTTCCACAGAAATTGTTGAAATTCGCCATTATTTTCCATGGAAATGAATAAGAGTTTTTTAAAGAATGCAGGAATTTTTTTCCTATTCATAGCGGCATTTTGGGCAATCTCTACGTGGTATTTAAATCCTGCTTTGGATGGTTACATGTTGAAACAAGGGGATATGCAGCAAGTTCGATTAATGAAACATGCTTCTGAACAAGTAAAAGCCGAAACCGGAACCTATCCAAATTGGAATGACCGATTATTTTCGGGTATGCCATCTAGCTTAATCACAGGTATTGAGCAAGGTAGTGTAATTCTTAAATGGAGGGTTGTGGAATTATTTGGTTTGGTGAAGTCGCCATTCAATTTTCTCTTCGTTGCTATGGTGAGTATGTTTGTTCTATTGCTAAGTGTTAGGGTTGATCGTTGGTT
>CAYUNO010000191.1:0-4786 GCA_964446075.1 uncultured Flavobacteriaceae bacterium
TTGCATTTGTCTGAAGTAACTTCGCTGAATTGGGTTTTTGACTTACATAATAATATCCCATTCTACCGCGTCTACTACCAATTGCAATAGTATCTCCAGAAGTTGAGAATGACATTGCCGTTACATATTGTACATCAATTTTTAACGACTTGTTGGGTTTTCCTAATAAATTCTTTCCATCAGAAAAGAATTCCAAATTTCCATTCCTAATCCATGCTGCAGATCCCTTATTCGAAAATGATATCGCAGTAACCCCAGAAATGGGAGTTGGAAGTTGCATTGTTTCATTCCAAAGGTAAGCGGTTGTACCCTGTTGGATAATTACATTTCCAGAATGAATAAACAATTTAGTAAAATTATTAAAAGGTATTTTTGCCGGAATCTGTTTTTCAATTACAAAATTTGCTGATGACATGGAGGCAATAACTAAATTGCCATTTTTTAATCCCAAATAGAATTTACCCGTACTTTCATTAACCGTTATAGTTTGAATTCCATTTATTGACCCAATGTTATTTATTAGATTAAGACGATTATGATCTGAGGAAATTTTAAACAAACGGATAGTCCCGCTCTCGGAAAGTGCGATTACCTGATCTTGCTTTTTGTAATAGACCATTTGTCTAACAGGGCTGCCTGTTCTCAACAAATTCCTTTCCTGGTTATTCCAAGCCCAGTTGAAATACATCGGCAATAGAATATGATTATAAAAATCTGTAAACTTTAATTTCCTAGCATCCTCTAATGCCGTTAATACTTCCTGTTTACTCTTTTCAAATTCTTTTTCTTCTAATTTTATTACTGAACTTAGCGCCGTTTGAGCAATTATTGATTTCTTAGTATTTTGTTCAACTATTGATTTTTGTTCAATAGCTATTTTGGTCTGAATATCTGCCTCTTTTAAAGCATTTTTGGCTGTTTCCTCATTTTCTTTTGCTTGTTTGGCAGCTATTTTGGCTGCCTTCGTTGCTTTTGTTGCAATTTCTAAATTTGCTTCAGCTTGGGTTTTTAACGATACAATTTCGGCCAATTTATTTTTCAAAACATCCTGTGCAGCTGAAATCGTATCTACCAATCTTAGTGATTTCTCCTGTGCTAATTTAGCCTCTCGAGCATTTAACTCTGCAATTTTAGTTTGTTTCTCTGCATCCTTCCTATTTTCTTCGGCTTTAATTCTTTCAAAGAATGCCCAAACACCAAACCCTAAAGCAACAACGCCAATAATAGAAATTGTAATTGAAAACCTTCTGGCCCTTAGTAATTTCTGCTTTTGTTGATTTTCCGCAAATTCAATTTCACGTTTTTGTTGTTCTTCAGAATATTCCAAAAACAACATAGCGCGTTCAAAATTTCCATTTATTCGAGATGCCCAGGCAATATTTGGAGAATTATCGGCTCGCCATTTTAACGCCAAAGTTAATTCCGGATCACGCCATAAACTCCCTTTTCTATTTTCGTATTGATCAGCCGCTTCACATAAACGGACATACATATCGATGGACTCACTTTCCTCTTCTACCCATCGGATTAAACGCTGCCATACACGCATTAGACTTTCATGCGAAATATCTAAAATAGATGACTCGCTTAAGTTTATTTTTGCAGCCGGCACTAAAAATGCTCTACCTACTTTTCTAAATGTATTGGCAACTTGTGAAACCTCCTCAAAACTAGCACCCACTAATTCCATAATCTTCGACATTTGTGTAGGCCTTCTAACGCCACGGCCGTCATTTCCTCGATCCGTTAAAGTCCGAAAAAGTCCTCTACAAACATCCTGCAGTCGGTCTGATTTCAATTCCAAAAAAGCTTCTTCCGCGTGCAATGATAATGCCTGAGTAACGGTACCAACCTCTTCATAATGAACAATATCTAGTTTACCTTCGCGATTATATTTTAGATTCCAGCATTCCCAAACACGCATTAACACATGTTGTAAAATTGGTAACTGATCTTGATTTTCTCCGATGTCATGAAGTAATCTATTTACCAACTCATTACTAACTGTAGCTCCACCAACTGCTGCAGGACCGATGATGGCCGATTTAATTTGATCGGTCGTCATTTTAGGTACTAGATAATTGCCTTCGTTTATTGCTTCTGGGAGACCTTGAAAATGGGTACAATCTCCTAGAAAATCTGAACGCATAGTAATCACAACATAAATTGGCAAATTTGAGGATTTCGTAGCCCACAACAAGTTATCTAACAACTGTTTTGCCTCAATAAAATGAGTAGAATTATCCGTTGATGTAAATCGAAATAACTCTTCGAACTGATCTATTAGCAATAATAAATTTTCACCTGGAACTGCAAACTTATTATAAAATTGTTCTAGCCCCTGATGTGTGCTTTTCAATGCCGCCTCAATAGAATTTAAACCATCATTACTATTTAGACCAAGTTGGTCGAGATGATTTTTTGTATTATCAAATAGCGCTTTGGCTAAGTTCTGTATTGGATTTGATCCTGGTCGAAAATTTACAACATTCCAAAGCGAACCTTTTCCAGACATAAATCCACTATACAAAGCTGGAATAACGCCTGATTTCACCAAAGATGATTTACCGCTTCCAGAAGTACCTAATACAGCCAGAAACTTATTATTTCTCAGTTTTCGAATTAAATCATCAATCTGTTGTTCTCTGCCGTAAAATAAAAAATCCTCTTCTGGTTCAAACGATCGTAAACCAGGATAGGGATTTGTAACCTCTATACTATTGATTATTAATTCTTCCACGATTCAATCCATTTTTTAAGGTCCGATGAAAAATCACTAGAAGATTCAGCAATCAATTCAAAATCTTTACTTTTCAATTGTATCATTGATTTCTCTTTACCGCGCACAATTAATTTCGGCATTGATTTTTTTGCTCTTCCATAGGAGGTTGCACGCAACAAATCTCTTGATCTACTTTGTAACCAATTTGCAGAACCTGAGGCAAAGTATAAAATCACAGCATCACAATTTTGTAGTGAACGCGTGTGATTCTTTCTTATTTCAGATTCATCTTGCGTTGAATCAACTTGCATAACCTCACATCCTTCGAATTTACAAATTTTGAAAAGCTCATTAACATTTTCAGAATCGCCAACATCCGTAATCAAATAGATTTTATTGGGTTTGGATTCGCTTTCGTTCATTTCTATTTTCTTTGAATTTAGCAATTTTTTTGCATCCTCAATTTTTGAAGGTAAAATGGAAAGTAAATCCGAAAATTCACCATTAATCAAAACTGTGTTATCTGCCTTTATCGAAACTTTCAAATCTTCAACCAACATTTTCTGACGTTCGTCCGTAAGCTTCACATCATTTGGAATCCAAATTATTTTAATCAACTCGTTGTCAACAGAAAACTCTTCTGAAATATCATTTTGGATTTCTGCGAGCGAGCGAGCAGACCCTTCAGGTACTACACCATATATACCACCGAGTAAATGAATCGCAAGATCACTTTGCTTTAACGCCCGTTGAATTTCCATTTGGCATGCTGGCATTCGTTGAACGATGGAAGTCTTCGGTAAAACAGTAAATCCTTGTTTTAACAAATCTCGCCGTAGCGATTCTCGAGCAACTTGTTGATCTTCCGCCACCTCCGCCAGATAAACCGTTAATTTGTTATCAATTCCCTTGTCAACTAACCAATTGCTATTGGTTTGAATTGAATCTTTATCAAGAAATTTAGCAATTTCTGAAGCTAGCGTTTCTAACAATTCATCGTATTCGCGGTCAGTATTATTAAAATTACTGGGAGATATTTCTAATATTGTATTCGACTCCTCCTCTTTTTTATAGAACAAGAATTGATCGGAGGAACCTATCACTAAAGGAATTAATTCGGCGGGCACAGGTTGACGTAAAACTGGGAACAATTTACAGTTTGCGTTTTCACTGTTTAATATTTGAGAAACTCCCTCTAATTCGAGCATGAATTTATCGGATCGCACCGATTTATACGATACCACAGAAATTATTGCAAGGGTATTTTTAAGTTTTTCACAATAATCGGAATCAAATCTATCGAGCGTATTTTTTGTTTGAATGTCTAAAATATTTAATTCCCGTTCCAATAAAACTTCTATTTTGGGAATTAGTTTATCTTTCAATTCCTTTAACCAACTCTTACTGGAAGAATTCGTTCCCGCATCAAAAACCGAGAAATTAAATCCAATATCAAATTTGGCCGACATAGAACTATTACGAAGAACTTCAAATCTATTAATTTATCTAATATAATCAACACTTTGTGGAAATAAAAAAGCCCGTAGAATTAGATTCTAAGGGCTTTTTATACTTATGGGCCGATAAGACTAAATTTTTTATCTCAGGAGATAAGAAATTTCATAATTTAAGAGAAAAATAAGATTAATGCTCGGCAGACAATTTTGGTGCTGCTTGTATAATTTCATCGCTTGCTCCATCTGCAAATTTCTTAAAATTGTCATTAAATAAAACCGCTAATTTATTGCATTGAGCATCATACGCAGATTTATCATCCCATGTATTTCTAGGATGAAGCAATTCTGAAGGTACATTTGGACAGCTATCAGGCATCAGAACACCAAAGGTTGGATGCGCTGTAAAACTGCCATTCAAATTACCTTCTAAAGCAGCGGTAATCATTGCACGCGTATAACTCAACTTCATTCTATTTCCAACTCCGTAGGGGCCGCCTGTCCAACCGGTATTCACTAACCAAACATTAACATTTGGGTTCGCTTCCAATTTCTCTCCTAACATTTTTGCGTATTTTGTTGGATGCAATGGTAAGAATGCCTGACCAAA
>CAYUNO010000192.1:0-4772 GCA_964446075.1 uncultured Flavobacteriaceae bacterium
GTGGTGCCTTCTGGACCTGTAATTTTCACATAGATTGTTTTTTGACCTGCATCAGCCACGTTGTTTTCATTGATATTAAAGCTAATTCTAAAAGCTTCCACATCCTTAGCGCGTAAGGTTCCAGTTTCTTTTCCTGACAACCATTTTTTCTTAAGTGTTTCTACTTTTAACGCACTGGCTTGCAATCTGCTTGCTAAACTCTTTAGTCTAGTCTTTTCACTGCTCAAAGTTTGAACTTCTTTGTTTAACTCAGAATTACTGCTTTTCAAGGTAGTATTTTCGCGAGTTAATTCTTCGTTCTTTATTTCCAATTCGGCCAGTTTTGTTGTTAGTTCGGCCAATTTTTTATTCAAATCAGCAATGGTAGATTCGCTGCTAGCCTTGTTGGATTTAATTTGAGCCACCAATTTCGCAATTTCTTGTTTTCGTGAAATTAAATCGTCGCTCATCGATTTATTCTGTCCGGCTAAAGCAACAGAATCACGGTGGTACTGCTCAATAAGCAGGTTAGCTTGGTTTAGCGCTTCTTCTTTACCTTTTAGTTGATTCTCTACTTCCGTTTTTGCTGCTACGGTTGTTGAAAGCTCCCCTTTGGTGTTTCGAAGCATAAAAAACATTACCACTACAATTAGTAATAAAATGGCAATTAATGTGTACAACAGCGGTTTGTTGTTTTTTTCCTCTCGGTTTTGCATGGGATGTTAATTATTTGGTTGCAATTAAAGTAATTATTCCTTGTCTAACACAAATTTATGCATGTGTTTTGTGTTTAGTTATGCAAATAACGGAATTATTGCCCAATTTATTACTCATTCAACCTAAGGTGTTCGAGGATCACCGAGGACATTTTTTTGAAAGTTACAGACAGGATGCACTTCGTGATTTTGGGGTAGACCCTCATTTTGTGCAGGATAATCAGAGTTTATCCAATAAGGGGATACTGCGTGGTTTGCATTATCAAATTAAACCCTACGATCAGGGCAAATTGGTGCGTGTTATCACGGGTTCTGTAATGGATGTTGCCGTTGATATTCGTAAGAGTTCGCCAACGTATGGTCAGAATGTTGCTCGTTTACTAAGCGCTGAGAATAAAGAGATGCTGTATATACCTCCGGGTTTTGCGCACGGCTTCGTTACCTTACAAGATCAAACGATTTTTCTATATAAATGCACCAATTACTACCATCCACAATCAGAAGGGGGTATAAAATGGGATTCTAAATCACTTAATATATCTTGGAATCTTTCTGAGCATGGAATTGAAAATCCAATACTCAGTGCGAAGGATTTGGTTCTGCCTGATTTCGACGGATTTGAGTCTCCTTTCGATTAAATTATCAACTGTTACCTTCCATGGAAAACGATGCAACGAATTCTGATAGTAAAGGACATAGTCTAACTTTAGACGAAGCACAACGCAACGTAGATGAGTGGATTAAGACCATTGGAGTTAGATATTTTTCGGAGTTAACCAATTTAGCGATTTTAACCGAGGAAGTGGGTGAGTTGGCTCGTATCATAAGCAGAAAGTTTGGAGATCAATCCTTTAAAGCCGGCGAAAATCCAGACGCTTTATCCGAAGAAATGGCCGATGTACTTTGGGTGTTAATTTGCTTAGCTAATCAAACAGGCGTAAACCTTACGGATGCATTTTATAAGAATTTGGAGAAAAAATCCTCGAGGGATAAAGACCGACATAAAAACAATCCCAAGTTATCGTTGTAATTTTATGGTAACTTTGAACCTAGATTGAGCAACCAAGATTCCAGTTCCAGAAAATTAGACCATATACAATTGGCTTTTGAATCGCAGATTATTCATAGCGATTCTCGTTTTTATTACGAACCGTTGTTGAGTCCACATCCTAGCGAGAATTTACCCTCTGTGGAAATAGCCGGAAGAAATATGCAGGCACCAATTTGGATTAGTAGCATGACAGGCGGTGCGGAGAAAGCGGCAACAATCAATCAATTGTTGGCTGAAGTGGCAGCCGAATATGGCTTAGGTATGGGCTTAGGATCATGCAGACCTGTACTGGAAGGCACTCCGTTTGCTGCTGATTTTAAAGTTAGAAAGTATATCAAAGACCAGCCGTTATTTGCAAATTTAGGCATCGCACAAATCGAGGAGTTAATAGCTACTGGCAAATTAGATTTACTCAATAAAATGGTGGGTGATTTGGAGGCGGACGGTTTGATTATTCACGTGAATCCACTGCAGGAGTGGTGTCAACCAGAGGGTGATCGTTTTAAATTCTCCTCCCTAGACACTATTAAACGGGTTTTGGATGTGCTGAACTCAGCTGTTATTGTAAAGGAGGTTGGACAAGGTTTTGGACCAGCATCGCTGTCGGCTTTGGCTACTTTACCACTCGAAGCATTGGATTATGGAGCATTTGGCGGTACAAATTTCTCGAAATTAGAGAATTTGCGCAGGGAAGATTTGGAACAGGAATGGCTAGCACCCTTACAGTTTGTTGGGCATACTGCCGAAGAGATGACCGGTTGGGTTAATGAAATTATCGAAAAAAACAGCAGCGATTTTCAGTGTAAACATGTTATAGTATCAGGTGGGATTTCTAACTTTTTGGATGGATATTACCATTTACGAAAATTAGCAATTCCATCGGTTTATGCTCAGGCATCTCCTTTCTTAAAGATGGCTTTGTTGGGCGAGGAAAAATTAAACAACTTTGTAAAACATCAAGTAGAAGGTTTAAAAATGGCCTATGCTTTTTTAACGGTTAAATAAATATGAAGAACCCAGTTAAAGGTTTCAGTAAATTGAGTAAATCAGCCAAAATCGAATGGTTGTTGGCAAATTACACCAATGATTCTACAGCGTCCTACGAGATGTTGTCAGGATATTGGCATAATCAATCGGAAGTTCAAAAACTCCACGATGAGTTCATTGAGAATACGGTAAGTAATTATTTTATGCCATTTGGTGTGGCTCCCAATTTCTTGGTTAACAATCAAATGTATGCTATACCTATGGCAATTGAGGAGAGTAGCGTTGTGGCCGCTGCCTCCAAAGCTGCTAATTTTTGGTTGGATAGAGGTGGATTCCATGCTCAAGTAATCAGTACGGTGAAAATTGGACACGTACATTTTATTTGGGAGGGAAATGATGTGGGATTGTTGACGGATGTTTTTGAGGCCAATAAATATAAATTTACGGAGAATGCCGCCGATATTACCAAGAATATGGTTGCCCGTGGCGGCGGAATATTGGATGTAACATTAAAAGATAAAAGCGATTTAGAGCCCGGTTATTTTCAATTGGAAGCACGTTTTGAAACTTGCGATTCCATGGGGGCCAACTTTATAAATTCTTGTTTGGAATCGTTTGCCCATACTTGGCAAGTTATCGTAGCCGAAAATCAGGAAGTATTAGGTGATTCATCATTACAAATTGTGATGAGTATTTTAAGCAACTTTACTCCTGAATGTTTGGTGCGTGCCGAAGTTCGGTGTAAAATTGATCAAATAAATGAAGGCAGCGGTATCGGTAATTATGATTTTGCAGAGAAATTTTGCAGAGCTATACGAATCGCAACCATTGAACCTTACAGAGCAGTTACTCACAATAAGGGTATTATGAATGGAATCGATGCCGTGGTAATAGCTACGGGTAATGATTTTCGAGCTACCGAAGCCTGTGCGCACGCCTATGCGTCAAAAAATGGGCGTTATAGTAGTTTAACCCATGCCGCTATTGAGGGAGACGAGTTCGTATTTTGGATCGAGTTACCCTTAAGTTTGGGTACGGTTGGGGGAATTACCAGTCTCCATCCCATGGTGAAATTTGCGCACGAATTATTGGGTTATCCATCGGCTCAACAGCTTATGTTGATTACTGCCGTTGCAGGATTGGCTCAGAATTTTAGTGCCGTTAGATCGTTAATTACGTCTGGCATTCAAAAAGGACATATGAAAATGCACCTTTTAAACATTTTGAATCAACTGGAAGCCACGGATTTGGAAAAAGCCACTATCGTTGAGTATTTTAAAGATAAGGTGGTTAGTCATAGTGCCGCAGTTGAAATATTTACTAAAATTCGAGGTGGGTGGAATCCCGTAAGTGAGGAAGGTTCTTCAAATTTGGATGCTTTAGCTGGTAATTGATTTTTTTGTGAAGTCGTTTTTTGCTCCAGGTAAAATATTGTTGTGTGGCGAGTACTTCGTTACCATTGGTATTGAGTCTTTGGCCTTTCCAACAAAATTGGGTCAATTATTACGCATTTGGGAATTTGAATCCAAAAACGATTGGCAATTGGTTTGGCAAAGTAAGCGTGCCGATGGTTCTGTTTGGTTTGAAATGACCTTGTCCATGGAGCAACTACTGTTAACACCGGAGGAGCTGGATGAGGAATTTGCCAATAATTCAGTTGCACAAAGACTGATAGAATTGTTGTTGGCATTACCGGCGAATATTTGGAAGCGGGGTATAAGTGTACGATTCGAAACAGAACTTGAATTTGATAGTTCATGGGGTTTGGGTAGCTCTAGTTCATTGGTAGTAACCATAGCTCGATGGGCCAATATGGACCCCATGGTGTTGCAAAAGAAAGTATTTGGTGGTAGTGGTTACGATGCCGCTGTTGCTCATAGTGGTAAGCCCATTGTATATAAATTAGTGAATAACGAACCCAATTGGATGAGTTGGTCATTACCCACAGAATTTACAAAAGGTTGGTATGTTGTGATGGTAGGGAAGAAGCAGAATAGCCGACATTCATTAGCTGCAGTAAAAGAAAAGGTGGAATCATT